>CAUASQ010000006.1 GCA_958431945.1 uncultured Collinsella sp.
AGACGTGGTCGCTGTCGCTGTGCGAGCCAAAGGCCTCGCGCGGGTTAAAGACCGCAGCCGGGCCGTCGCCCTCGACGCCCAGCGTCAGGTCCAGATGCCACTCGGCCATCCAGGCGCGCAAGTCGGCGGAGCACATGTGGTCGGCCTGGGCGCCCTCGGCGTCATCCAGGTCAAAGCTGTCGATACCCAGCTGGTTGGGCATGGTCACATAGGCGTCGTCAGGCACGCGCTTGGCAATCCAGTGGTGACCACCGATGGTCTCGAGCCACCAGATCTCGCCCACATCACTAAAGGCGATGCCGTTGTTCTCGTAGGTGCCGTAGCGCTCGAGCAGGTCGCCCAGGATACGAACGCCGTCGCGGGCGGACTTAGCGTACGGCAGGACCAGGGTCACCATGTCCTCCTCGCCCAGGCCACCAGGCTGCGCCGGCACATAGCCGTCCTCACCCTCGTTGCCCTTGGCGGGCACGTAGTCCACGAGCGGGTCGGCGCCGCGAACTCGCTCATTGGTGGTGAGCGTCTCGGTTGCGGACATGCCCACATTGAGCTCGTTAAAACCGGCCTCGGCCCAGATGCCGTGGCCCGGGACAACATCGGGGACACTCGTGTAGCGCATGGGGTTATCGGGCAGCTCAACGGTCAGGTGACTCAGGACGCTCGTGTAGACGCGCGGCTGCTCGTCGGGATGCACCACGCGCATGCGCTTGGGCTCAAACACCCCGTTGGACGAGTCCTCATTTCGGGCAACCAGGGTCGACCCGTCGTAGCTCGCGTTCTTACCAACCAGAATCGTTGTGCACGGCATGCGCATCCTCCTTGAGCGAAGAAATCAAACGGCAACAGTGTATCGCTTCGACGCAAAAAGGGCGAAACCGCGACCCTTCGAGACCCCCTCGGAACCCCTGTGGTCAAAAAATGCCAAATATGAGTACTGTCACCAATTTAGTAGCAGCAAATTTCCTTGTAATGAGTGCCGGAAATCCCTATTTGTCCAAAAGCGAGGCGGCGTTATTCCCCATAGGTTCAATAAAATGGGCTTCCTAACGAGAATGAATATCGTTAGGAAGCCCAAAAGACGTAAAACATATATGACTATCTTGGCAACAGTACTCATATTTGGCGCTTTTTGACCACGTGGTATATGGCTAACCCCTCAAACAGCCCAAAACGCCTATTTCGATGCGCGCTCCGCCGCCTCAATCACGTGTTTGGCGAGAATTGCGGTGGTCACAGCCCCCACGCCGCCCGGCACGGGTGTGATGGCGCCAACGATCGGTTCCGCAGCATCAAAATCCACGTCGCCGACCAGTTTTCCGGCAGCCTCGTCCCAATTAATGCCAACATCGATGATCGTCTGGCCCTCGCGAACCGCATCCGCGCCAATCGTGCGCGCGCGTCCAACCGCGGCAACAACAATGTCGGCAGAACAGCACTCGGCAGCCAGGTCACGCGTATGCGTATGGCACGTCGTCACCGTGGCATTGCGAGCCGTAAGCATGGCGGCAACGGGACGGCCAATTACCAGCGAGCGACCAACAACGGCAACCTTAGCTCCATCCAGCTCAACGCCGTAATGGTCCAGCAACGCCAACACGGCTTCTGCCGTGCAAGGAGCAAAGCCCTCGCCTCGCCCCGAAAGCGTGGTAAGCAGCGAGGCCGGCGTCATGGAGTCAACATCCTTGGCGGGATCGAGCGACGCAGCAACCGCATCCTCGTCAAGCCCAACGGGCAACGGACGAAACATCAGGCACCCGTGAACAGCGGGGTCGGCATTGATGTCCTTAATAGCCGCCAGCAGCTCATCCTGCGAAACATCGACAGGAAGCAAAACGCGGCGAGCCTCGATGCCAACCTTCTCGCAGCGCTTGAGGGCGCCGCGCTCGTAGGATAGATCGTCCTCGCGCTCGCCCACGCGAACGATGGTCAGCGTCGGCACGATACCCCGTTCGCGCAGGGCGGTGCAGCGAGCAGCGAGTTCCTCAGTCAAAGCACGGGCAACGGGAGCCCCTTTGAGCAGCTCTGCCATGGCTATCCCCTCTTCCTGGCGGCGTCGGCAGCGCGGCGCGCCAGCGCATCGGCGCGCGGTAGCCACGTATCCAGCAGTTCATCGCACGCCGTCTCGAGCTCCTCGGCGCGCGCCCGGTCTTTCATAGACGTAGTGTTGGCAAAGAGCGTCAGGCTCGCACCCTGCATGGCGGCGCGGCAGAACACGGCACCGCACGCCACGTCGGACAGCAGCTGGCGCGAGCCCTTGTCGGCCATATCCTCGAGCAGCGCCAGCGCGCGCCCGCAGGCGTCCATGATCCGATACGGTGGCATGGCCGCCACATGCAACGCGTCCTGGATCGCCGCAGGTCGAGCCGGGTCCTCGCGCGGAATACCATACGCCGCGGACACCTGTCCGTAGGCACGAACGTCCTCGGCGACCAGGCCCACAAGTTCCTGTGCCAACTCGTCTGCCTGAGCAAATGCGTGTGTCAGATCGTCTGCGCGATCGGCAAGCGCGGGATTGGTCGCCCCGTAGCGCGCGACCATCCCGCAAAGCGAGGCTCCCAGCGCGCCCACAAAGGCGCTCGCGCTACCGCCGCCGGGAACCGGCTCACGCGCGGCAAGCGCCTGGGCAAACTCGCGACAGGTTTTATCCATCATCTCTTGGCTCATCGAAACACCTCTGCCCACCGCGCCGGCCACCACGGGCCGCACGCATAATAAAAAATGGGACAACGACGCCAGGAAGCGGTTGTCCCATTCATCGATCTTGTCCAAGTCAGTCTAGCCCATAAGACAAAGGCTGTCAGGAGCTCTGGCTATCGGTGTTTCCGATTGCCGGCTATAGACACAGCTGCCTAGTCCACCTGGAACGTCGGCAGCAGCGTATCGATAATCTTCGACCCCATGTCGCGGTTTGCAGTCGAGTACTCCAAATGCGCCGTGGCGACCGTCGAGTCCGTGACGATCGTCTTTTCGTAAATGATTGTGTCGCCCTCGCGCCACGAAACCACGCACCAGTTGTCGCCCTCCGCGGTATAGAGGTCAGTCTTGCCCGAGGTGTCCTTATCGATAAACATCTCGTGTGCAGTTTCGTCGTTAATGTTGACGAAACCAAACAGGTTGATTACAAAGCCCGTCTCCGGATCCTCATACCTAGTGCCGCTGCCGCTGGGAGTATCAACCATCTCAAATCGATTGGGAATCGACATGCTATAAGGATGCATGTCGTTCGTGTACGTATGCACGTCGGTCAGGTAATCGTCCGAATCGCCCGAGCCGTAGTATGCCGACTCGTCCTCGGGAACGGCCTCGTCATCCGATGACGAAGACTCCTTGTCCTTGGACTTGTCGCTCTTCTTCTTGGCAGAAGAATCTTTCTCGTCCGAAGACCCGGTATCGATCACCAAGATCTGCGTGTCACCCGTTAAGCATCGTGAGCGCAAACACCGTGCCGCCCCCGAGGAGTACCACGGCAGCACACGCCACCGCGATGACAATCGGAGCTTTGCTCTTAGGCTTTTGAGGCGCGGGCGCGACCGGCGGCATCGACTGGGTCAGGCCCGGGCCGGCCGTGGGCGCAGAAGTCGGAGCAGCGCCCGTAGGCGTCGGCACGGAACCGCCAACCAGCGAAGCCCCACAGTGCGTACAAAACGTCGATCCATCGGGAACTTGCTGTCCGCATTTTTGACAGAACATCGTTCGACCTTTCGTGGTTTAGCTTTTGTCACGGCCAAGTCTATACGCCCCCACTCAGGGCGCTGTTGCGCAACATGGAAAAGTCGATGCCGAGCCGTGCCGCCCCATGCGCCCAGTGCCCCAAACATGGGACACATGGCCCACCTTTCGAGACTCCCGAGCAGCACAAGCTGGGGCATATCTATAAGTAAGGAACCCGTTGGGGAACGGCCGCGCAACGGCCACAAGCGATGAACGGAGGCATAAGTCGCACAGTACACAGAGACATCCGCCGCCAGCGCAATCAGTACCCCAACAGCATGCGGCGCCGTGATGTCATCAGCAGACAAGGAGGACGCCACCATGATGAAAAAGACCCTATCAATCCTTTCCCTTTGCATCGCCCTCTTTGCCGCGCTCGCCCTTGTGGGCTGCGGCGGGAGCGCATCGGGCGGCGGCAGCGCCCCCAAGAGCGAGAGCAAGGAAAAGGCCCCCGTCGCCAAGAAGACCGACTACATCTGGTTTAAGGTCGAGATGCCCGAGGGCGTCGGCGTAAGCGACTCTGCCGGCAAGAATGCCGACAGGGTCCAGCTCACCTTCCCCGAAGACGAGAACGCCTCGGCCGATCGCTTTATCCCCGTTTGGAAAAAAGCGCTGACGGCCGAGGAATCCCACGCCGACCAGGCGGAAAAGAAGGGGGATACGTTCCAGTGGAAGGATGGCGGGTCCGTCGAGTATAACGGCAGGACGTGGCTCGTCGGAACATACGAGGACAACAGCGGCATCTCAACCATGCTTTTTACCGATGTTGAGCCGGGAAGCGTCTACGTCCTCATCTCGAACTTCGACCAGCACAAGAAAGAAGCCGAGGCACTCCTCAACTCCATCGAGTTCCCCGATGACATGGAAGAGGCAGTTTCCGAGGCACGCGAAGTCGAGATTTCGAGCATCGAGATCAGGTAACGGGACACCCGCACGCGCCTACGCGCACCCGCGCACATGCGCCCCATTAAAACAACGGGCGCCCAACCCGGGGAGGGCCGACAGCACCAGCCCTCCCCTCTTTTGCGCCCGAACATATTGCCACTTAACGGCGCAAATCCGGCCCCAGAATGGGACACATGGCCCACCCGAAGGAGCCGCTCGCGCGTACAGTAAAGGCAAGTAATCCATGGGCGGTTACAGATCGAGGAGGACACGACCATGAAAAAGAAGGCCTTTGCGATTCTCACCCTCTGCATCAGTCTCTTTGCCGCGGTTGCCCTGGTGGGTTGCGGCGGAAGCGGCGGCGCTACCGGCAGTGGCGGTGACAGCGGCGCAGAAAAGCCAGCCGTGGATATGAGGACCGACTTCATTTGGTTTAAGGTCGAGGTTCCCGAGGGCGTCGAGATCACCGACGTTGCCGGCGACACCGCCGACAGGGCCCAGTTTAAGTTCACCGAGAGCGAGCACGCCAGCGATCGCTTCATCCCTGTCTTCGACTCTGACAAGAACGCCGACGAGCTGTTCGACTACGAGGCCAAATGGAAGGCCAACTTTGAGTGGACCGAGAATGATCCCGTCAAGTACAACGGCAAGACTTGGCGCAACGCTTCCTATACACACTCGGGCGGCGTGACGACTGAGTACTTCACCGAAGCAGGCGGCGGCAGCGTCTACGTGAGCATCGACAACGTCGAGGAGCACAAGGACGCCGTCGAGACCATGATGAAGTCTCTGGAATTTGCCGACGACATCGCCGAGGCCAAGACCGAGGCCATGGACGTCAAGCTCGACGATATCGAGATCAAGCGCTAAGCGACTGGCGAGCGCAACGGGAAACACGGTCGCAGTGCAAACAAGCGACGGTACCCCAGCGCTTCGTACCCAGGGAGGGCCGGTAAACCGACCCTCCCTTTCTTATGCCTGTAGCCGACGAACGCGAGGATGCCGGACGCCGGAACCGCCCCAAATGTGGCAACAGTACGAAAACGACAAACACCCCAACACGTCCGCCCACCGATTTATTGCGCCGCGCAGACAATTAAACCAGCATCTTTAAACATCTGGGCAGTATAGTGACCAAAACTATCGCATAACCGCACTCTGCGAATGGAGAAGTTATGACCGAACACCATGCCATCAGCCGCCGAGCGTTTACGCTGGGCCTAGGGCTTGCGGCGTTGTCACCACTTGCAAGCCTGCCCGAAACCGCAGCGCCGGGCATTCCCCTGCGAGCGGCATTTGCAGACAACACACCCGCACCGTCGGACAGCCTCGACAATTTCGTCATTCGCCTTCGCCCCGCGGGCTATTTTCGCACCGCGAGCGTCAACCAAGACGGCAACGTTCGCGGCAACGTCTGCCACCTGTTTAACGACGGCACGTCCAGCAAGCTCATCCTTGAGAACGTAACGACCAAGAATGACGATACAAACTGGTATGCTATCCGCACCTTGCTCAATTTCGAAGAGCATAAAAAGACGGGCTACAGCATTTGGTCGGTCGACGACGACTCTGACAAAGATGGAAAGGTCATCCACGTATGGGGCGGCGAGTATGACAACAAGCCCAGCCGCGCTTTTGCGTTCGAGCGTCAATCAAACGGAACCTATATCATCCGAGACCGCACGGTCGAGAAAGAAACCGAGAAAAAAGACATTAAGTACCTGGCAATAGAATCGAACGGCGAAGACCAGGACAACAATAAGATCTGCCATAAGAGTAAGAGCATTCCGTGGGAGCTCGAACTTATCGGTTACGACATGAAAAAGAACGATGCCACGGTTAGCAGCCTCGACTGGATCACGTACAGCAGCTACGTCGACGGACCATGTTGGATGAAATACGTCGACGACAACAAGTTCCTCGACGAGCTGAGCATCCCGGGTACGCACGATTCGGGCACCTGCAGCGTGGACAACGACACTGAGCCCCAATCCTCGCAAGTAAAATGCCAGCAGGATTACATTCCCACGCAGTTGCTCGAAGGCATTCGCTATTTTGATATCCGGCTCGGAAAGGGCGATGACCCCGGCATCGACCACGGGATTTTCTACCTACTCAAAAAAGACGGGAACTATCTGCATCTCTCCGATGTCATCGGGTACTTCAAAACGTTTTTGAACGAAAACCCGTCAGAAGCGCTCATCATGCTCGCATCGCGCGGCAACGATGAGGCTACCGACGAAAGCATAACGACGGCCTTCGCCAAGGTTATGGCCGATAACCCCAACCTGTTCTACACGTCGAGCCACGTCCCCACGCTGGGCGAGGTGCGCGGAAAGATCGTCCTGCTGCGTCGATTTGGGCTCGCCGGCAACAGCGTAAGCGGCCACACGTGGGGCCTCGACCTCACCCAATGGGATGACAAGATCAAGGCGCATTCCGGGCAGTCGATGTGTCTCGTCCAAGACGCGCGGGGATTTGAAGCCATAGGGGAAACGGGCAATGAAGAGCCCTATTGCACCAAGGTATATGCCCAGGACAAGTACAAACTCACGGGAACCGACAAGCTCAGCTGGGTCGATAATGCGCTGAAGGAAACGACCGGGCGCACGTGCAACAAGGTGGACGTCGTGGACGATGCCGGGGCCGAGGTGCAAGTCCAGGAGCGTTGCTGGTCTATCAACTACACCAGCTGCACGGGCTTGTCGCACGGAGGCAATCCTTTTACCTCGGCACGAGTAGTCAACGAGCATCTGTACAAGAGCCCGTACATCAATCCCAGCGGCACCGAGGATACAAAGTCAGATTACCTCAAGCACATTGGCATCATCGCATCCGACTTTGTTGATGCGGCGCTGGCCCGGAGCATCTACCAGCGCAATTACAATTACGATACGAAGCACACGCAGTCGGCTTCGTGCTGCCTCCCGACCCGCATGCGCATGACGTACGGCGACTCGCTGAGCAATGCCTCGCTCCAGGATGGCAAGACCGTTGGCGAGGGCCATTTCCGCCTTGTCGACAGCAGCAACGTACTCAACGTGGCGGCTTCGGGCCATGCGTTTACCATCGAATACGTGGATGTCGACGCCTTGGGCAACGAGACCGTTACGGGGCTGCAGGGATCCGTGCCCATCGATATCGATCCGCGCGCACTGACACCCCACTTTGAGGGGCTCGAAGGCCTTAAGGCCGGCGAGGATGTGCGCACAAAGGTCGCGGCGCTGCTCGAGGGCAAACTCGAAAACGATGCCTGCACGGCTCAGCTCGAGTTTGTGCACGACGCGGACGGCGCTCCGGGCACGGCAATGGCCGAGGGCGAGGCATTTACCGCGGGAACGTACTGGGTGCGCGCGAACGGTCTTTTGGGCGACGCGGCGCAAAACTACAAGCTTGCTAATGACGGAGCCGCGAGCTTTACCGTAGCGGCCTCGAGCAGTGCAGGCGGCACCGGCACCGACGGTGGCACGGGTTCCAACGCAGGCAGCGCTGATAAGAACGGTAAGGGCAACAAGGGCAAGAACTCGGGCGGAAAACTCGCCGACACGGGCGACGGCTCCGGCATTGCCGCCGGGCTCGCTGCCGCCGCCGTAGCGACAACGGTCGCCGGCGCGGCAATGCTTGCCAACGACCGCGAAAACGCTGGGGACGGCAGCGAATAGGCAAGCCGGCCTTTTAGACACATCGACTCAATGGGGGGCGCAGGACACCGTTCTGTGCCCCCGATTTTTACCTTGGCCCAAACGCCGCCATAGGCTACATCACCATGTTCAGCGCGTTAACAAACTCCTGGGCCTTCGCACGGCTGCTCAGGCTAAAAACACAAGCAGTCAACAGCCTGTTACGCAGAAAAACATCGCGGCCCTTGATCCTGTTGACCCCCGTAATGTCCTTAAGATAAACAATCTCGGTGTGCTTGCCGCCAAAAGTGCCCTTCTTGAGCACCTCAATACGGTTGGGGTAGATCTTGACGTCTTTATACCTACCCGAACCCTTGTCCTGAAACAGCAAGGTGTTGTTGTCCATACGCGTCACTCCCGCGGGGTTCGCTAAAACTGCCTCTATGGTCACATTTTAACCACCGCAAGGCTCCCATGCGAAGGTGCCAGACAACATAGCAATTCGTGTCCGCGCGAGGCTTTAAACTAAATGCGTTAAAGATGCATTCCACAAGAGGAAAGTGGGGCGACAGTGATGGGTGAACTAGTAAACCGTGGAGAATCGGCAATCGTGCCCGAAGGTTTTTACAAGCAGGTCTCCTCGATTCTCAACGCCGCTCGCGACAAGGCCTATACCGCCGTTAACTTTGCAATGGTTGAGGCATATTGGGAGATCGGCAAGAGTATTGTAGATGAACAGGGCGGAGAGGAGCGCGCAACATATGGAGAGGCATTGATTGCAGGCCTCTCCAGAAGGCTTACCGCGGATTTCGGAAGAGGCTTTGGCATCGCAAACCTTCGCAATATGCGTCAGTTCTTTCTTGCGTTTCCAATTCGCGACGCACTGCGTAGCGAATTGAGCTGGACTCATTACCGCAGGTTGATGCGCATTTCCGACCCTGATGCTCGCACCTGGTACATGAACGAATGCGCCGATTCTCGTTGGAGCACGCGTCAGCTCGAACGCCAGATCAACACCATGTTCCGCGAGCGCCTACTTGCCAGCAAGGACAAGGAGGCCGTCACCCAGGAAATCCAAAAGAGCGCCCCGGCTCGTCGCCCCGAGGATATCATCCGCGACCCATATGTACTGGAGTTTTTAGGTTTCTCGGACGATACTGCGTTTCGCGAGAGCGATCTAGAGCAGGCGCTCATCACGCATCTTCAGAAGTTCCTGCTGGAGCTTGGCCGTGGTTTCGCTTTCGAGGCGCGCCAAAAGCGCATCACCTTTGATGGGCGCCATTTCTATATTGACCTTGTTTTTTACAACTATCTGATGCGCTGCTTCGTGCTCATCGACCTTAAGACGGACGACCTTACGCATCAGGACCTGGGCCAGATGCAAATGTATGTGAACTACTACACGCGCGAGCTCATGAACGAAGGCGACAATCCGCCCATAGGCATCGTGCTCTGCGCGGACAAAAGCGATTCGATTGTCGAGTACACGCTGCCCGAAGACAACGACCAAGTGTTTGCCGCCAAATACCTGCCGTATCTTCCAAGCAAGGAAGAGCTGGCGCGCGAACTAAGCGCCGAGTACCGCGCCATCAACGAAGCGACTAATGGCGAAACGCAAGGGTAGCAGCACGTTGCGACCGAAGCCACCGCAGCCGTCGCAGGCGCACTCGCGGTTGCGACGCACGCTACGAAACAATACCGGTCATGGACGCCGGCAACGACATTCTAGCCGTGGCTGGCGAGCGTGACCTGACAGGCAAAGACGCGGCCTTCGTCTGATGTGGGTCCATTGGCTGCCACAGAAAAGGGCCGGTTGCAGCCGGCCCTTTAGACGATAATACCTGCGTTGCCCGCGCTTCCGAAGTGTGACTAGCCGAGGAGCGGGTTCCGCGGCACAACCTGATTTTACCCAGTGAGGAGGCTCTTTTGCAGCCGCTCCACTGTTTATTTACATCTGGCACCCTCAAACAATCAGACGGCAGCCCGCACTCCTGAGAGCTGCCCCGCACCCCCGGCCATCACCTTACGGCAACAACCGGTGCTACTCCCCTACTTCCCAAATAGCGCACCCAGCAGACCGCGGCGTTTGGGCTTCTCCTCTCGGTAGGAACCCTCGACGGCGGCTGCAACCTGGCGCGGTTGCTCGCCGCCTCCACGGCGCACGATCTGGTATAGGAACGGAGATTTAACATATTTGACCTCGACGGGCGTGGCGTGCACGGTGCTCTCACCGGACAGATGCAGGCTCGGGCTGAGCGGCGCCACGATATGCGTTTCGCGCTTGTCGCTAAACACCACCGCGGCCGCACGACCCGTCTGGCCGTTTACGGCAATGCGCACCTGCTCGCCATCGCGGCCATCCGTCGCCGGACGATCGACAAAGTAGACCGGCACCATCACCAGGCCATCCTTATGCTTGCGGGCCTTGCGCGCCCAGGTTCGGATGCTCTTTTTATTGAGCCCCAGTACGGCCTCGGCATCGTTGCCCGCAACGTCGAGCGCCAACTTATCAATGACCACCTGGTCCTTGGTAGATGCATCGACGGAGACGACGCGGAAGTCGCCTTCCTGCATGGCGGGATCGAACGGACCGACCTTGGCAAAGTCCCACGGCTCCAAAATGCCCATGAGGCGAACGTCCAGGTAGTTTGCCCTGGGGTATGCCCAGTCGAGCACCTCGTAGTACACCAGGGTTTCCTTGCTCAGGCCCTTGCCCGGGAAGCTCGCCATCATGCGCAGGTCCGCCAGCGCCATGGGGAAATAGAAGAGCATCATGTCGTTTTGGATCGCATCTTCCACGTCGTGCCCGGCAAAGGCATCCGGATACTGGCGCACCAGCTGCAGCGCGTTGGCACGTGCCTGCTGCGGCGAGATTTCGCAGGGAATACCCTGATCCGGCACATACTCCGCACCCACGCCCATGGTCAGACGCTTGCTAAACGTCCCCGGCTTGAGCAGGTCGGCAATGCCGATCTTGTTGCCGCAGGACGGGCACTCAAACACGCGCTGGGTCGACTCGCCCTCAAAGGACGCACCACAGAAGGGGCAAGGAATGCTCACATGCGTGGCCTCTTGGAACTCCTGCGCCGTGCCGCGATCCTCCCACAGCAGATGTTCCAGGACCGACTGATTGCGCCAGTGCGAATTGAAGAAATACCAGTCCGGGTCCTCCGGGCGCTCGAGTTGCGACACATGCGTGAGCTTGAGCAGTCCATCCACTACCGTCAACGGCGTATGGCGAATGCCCAAAGCGCTCTTGGGCTCTCCGGCGTCCGCCTGCCACGGAATGACCGCACCGCAATAAGCGCACTCAAAGCTGCGCTTAGCTTGGTGCGAGTACATAGGGCCGCCGCAGTTTTGACATTTAACGGCAAACATCTTGTCCATGGAAACGTCCTCCTTTGCACAGGGGCTGTCGACATTAAGTATGCCGAGCAAACAGGCACATGCCCATACCCATGTGGCCCAAAATGGACCACCCAGGCAGACGAGAAGGCTCGCTCGTTAGCACCGGCAGACTATTGCTGCATTTTCTGAGCATCGGTGCACGGCGCCCCCGCGCGAGCTACACTATCCCCTTAAACATGATTGTGAGGACGACCGCTATGCTATTTGTAAATCGGCTGGTACATACGCTTGTTCCCGGCAGCGAGGGCGAGCCGGTCGATGTATCTTGCCGCACCAACGCGGGTTTTGCCGCAAGCCTCATCTGCATTGGCCTCAACATCACCCTGTGCCTGGCCAAGGGCATCGCGGGCCTGCTCGCCGGCTCCGTCTCCCTCATCGCCGACGCTTTCAACAACCTCTCCGATGCCTCGAGCAACATCGTGAGCCTGCTCGGGTTCCGCCTTGCCAGCCGCCCGGCAGACGAAGGCCACCCCTATGGTCACGGCCGCTATGAGTACCTAGCCGGCCTGTTCGTCGCCGTCCTGGTCTGCGCCGTCGGCATCAACCTGATCCTCGAGTCGGTCACCAAGATCATCAAGCCTTCCCCCACCGCTTACACGTTCATTTCCCTTGCGGCACTGGCTACGTCCATGCTCGTAAAGCTCTGGATGGCCGCGTTCAACCGCACGCTGGGTGACCGCATCGACTCGGAGACGCTCATCGCCACAGCACAGGACTCCAAAAACGACGTCATCACCTCGGGCTCGGTCTTAGCGGCGGCGCTTATTTCGCAGACGACCGGCTTTGACCTCGACGGCTGGGCGGGCCTGGGCGTGGGCATCTTCATTTGCATCAGCGGCATGGGCCTGGTGCGCGACGCCATCAGCCCGTTGCTGGGGCAAGCGCCCGACCCCAAGCTCGTCCAGGCAATCCGCGACAAGATCATGTCCTATCCGCAGGTCCTGGGCACACACGACCTCATGGTGCACGACTACGGCCCCGGCCGTCAGTTTGCCAGCGCACACGTGGAAATGCCCGGCGAGGGCGATGCCTTTGAGCACCACGAGATTCTGGACACCATCGAACACGATATCAAGCATCAGATGGGCATCGGTATCACGCTACACTGCGACCCCATCGCCACCACCGGCGACGACCTGCGCGGCTGGGTCAAGCGCGGCATCATGCAGATCGATCCTGCGCTCTCCATCCACGACCTGCACGAGCACGACGGGTTCGTTTCGTTTGACCTGGTGCGTCCCGACGGCTTTGACATATCCGACGAGGAGCTGCTGGAGCTCGTCACGCGCATCGTGCACGAGCGCCGGCCCGATGTCTCATGCGTCGTCACGTTTGATTCGGGCTTCAGCTCGCCCGAGCGTCCGGCCGAGCAGCTGTAGCCCCGCTCCGCTCGTCCGCTAGTTTCCCTGCGCGCCCGAGATGCCGTTTTGCAGTGCGTTCCAGGCATCCATCGCCATGCCGCCCAAGTTCTGCGCGGTATCGCCCAGGTTTTGCGCCGTATCGCCCAGCTCTTGCGCCTTGTCTCCCAACTCCTGCGCCTTGTTGCTCAAGTCCTCCAGCGTATTGGAGCTCGAGCTATCGGTACCGCTTTGTCCGTCGGACGAGTTGCCTGAGCTGTTCTTGTGCGTGAGCTGAATTTCGAGGTTGCCGCTGTCGTTATAGTAGGCAGAAGTAACGACCCAGTTGGCATCGACGACGGGCGTTGAGCCATCATCAGTCAGGACCACGGCATTCGAAAGATCGGCGCCGCGCGACTTGAGAAGCTTCTTGGCGTTGGACCAATACTGCCCCGGGATATCGCTCAGATCGACGGTGCTAGACGAGGCGGACTCGGTTTGCTCGGCAGCGGTATCGGCCGTTGAGCTCCCCCGCTTGTTGAGCATGCCCGACACGATGGCAAACACAACCGACAGCGCAAAGAAAATCGCCAGCACGATGAGGATCTTCTTGATCACGCTCGACGAACGCGACGGCCTCTTCTCCTCGTCTTCGCTATATTGCGGAATCGACTTGGGGTACTCGCGATACGGCTCGCGCGACTCGTAGCGAGGCTGCGCCGTGCGAGGCATATACGTCGTCTGCTGAGGCTGCGGAATGGGATTCTGCGGCAGGTTGTCATAGGGATTCGGCGTCGAGGCAGCATAAGAATCCTGCGGCGTGTAATCAAACGGATCCGGAGCTGCGTTGCCATAGGGGCCTTGCGAAGATGCAGCGTAAGAATCCTGCGCCGTGTCGCCATAGCCCATAACCCGGGTGGGCTCGGCAGAAGGCTGCGTCGCGGCGGGGTCGGCATAACCGGGGTTGGGAACAACGCGGGTCGCATCGGCGCTATCGCCAGCCTGCGCGGAACCGTAGCCGCCCATCACGGTTGTCTTGTCCTGATCCATGCAACGATTCCTTTCCGTCGCGCGTGAGCCTCAAGTTATCCATGCATTCTACCCGCGCAAAAGCCTATGATGGGCAGAGTCCGTCGGTATCTACAAGACATGCGCGGGCCTAAGGATCAAAAAGCCCCGCCGGGCCTTGTGGGCACGGCGGGGCGGACAAGCAGCTATGGACAGCAGACTTAGAACAGGCCGGTGATGTTGCCGTCGTTGTCGACGTCGATGTTCTCGGCCGCGGGCACCTTGGGCAGACCCGGCATGGTCAGAACGCTGCCGGTCAGCGCGACCACAAAGTGGGCACCGGCGGAAACCTTGAGCTCACGCACGGTGATGCGGAAGTTCTCGGGAGCGCCCAGGGCCTTGGCGTTGTCGCTAAAGCTGTACTGCGTCTTGGCGACGCACACCGGCAGGTTGCCAAAGCCGTTCTCGCGCAGCTCGGCGAGCTGGCGCTTGGCGGCCGGCGTAAAGTCAACGCCGTCGGCGCGGTAGACCTTGGTGGCAACGGCCTCGAGGGCATCAGCGACATCAGCGCCGTCCTCATAGGCAAACTTGAGCTCGCTCGGCTGCTCAATCAGACGCATGACCTCATCGGCCAGCTCGAGCGCGCCCTCGCCGCCCTTGGCCCAGACCTCGGAAAGCTTAACGTTGACGCCGAGCTTCTGGCACTCGGACTCGATGAGTGCAAGCTCAGCCTCGGTGTCCGTCGGGAAGCGGTTGATGGCGACCACGCAGGGCAGACCATAAACGTTCTGGATGTTGTCGACATGACGCAGCAAGTTGGGCATGCCAGCCTTGAGTGCCTCGAGGTTCTCCTCGTTGAGGTCGGCCTTGGCGACGCCACCGTTGTACTTAAGCGCACGAGCGGTCGCGACGACCACGACGGCGCTGGGGCGAACGCCCGTCATGCGGCACTTGATGTCGAGGAACTTCTCGGCACCCAGATCGGCACCGAAGCCGGCCTCGGTAATGGCAACATCGCCAAAGCGCATCGCCATACGCGTGGCCATAATAGAGTTGCAGCCGTGGGCAATGTTGGCGAAGGGACCGCCGTGGACAAACGCGGGCGTGCCCTCGAGCGTTTGCACCAGGTTGGGCTTAAGCGCGTCCTTAAGCAACGCGGCCATGGCACCCTGGGCCTTGAGGTCGCGGGCACGGACGGGCTCGCCGGCAAAGCTATAGCCGACGACAATCTCACCCAAGCGTTCCTTGAGGTCGTTGATGCTCATAGACAGGCACAGGATTGCCATGACCTCGGAGGCAACGGTGATGTCGAAGCCGTCCTCGCGCGGCACACCTTGGGCCTTACCGCCAATGCCATCGATAACATGGCGCAGCTGACGGTCGTTCATGTCGACGACGCGCTTCCAGGTGATGCGCTTAACGTCAATACCGAGCTGATTGCCCTGCTGGATATGGTTATCGAGCATGGCGGCCAGCAGGTTGTTGGCAGCACCGATGGCATGGAAGTCGCCGGTAAAGTGCAGGTTGATGTCCTCCATGGGAATGACCTGGGCCCAACCGCCGCCAGCGGCACCGCCCTTGACGCCAAAGACGGGACCGAGCGAAGGCTCACGCAGGGCCACGGCGCTCTTGATACCGCGACGACGCAGGCCATCGGCCAGACCGATGGTCGTGGTGGTCTTGCCCTCGCCCGCGGGCGTTGGGTTGATAGCGGTCACGAGGACGAGCTTGGCCTGGTGATCAGTCGGCTCGTTGAGCAGT
Source organism: uncultured Collinsella sp. (assembly GCA_958431945.1). Lineage (GTDB taxonomy): Bacteria > Actinomycetota > Coriobacteriia > Coriobacteriales > Coriobacteriaceae > Collinsella. The sequence continues at coordinate 15,728 of CAUASQ010000006.1, forward strand.
GAATAGTCGACCTTAGCCTTGTCGAAGCCGTACGGAATAAGGTGCTTAACGTCGACGCCGGCGTTCTTGGCCACCTCGGTAATAGGCAGCGGCGTGACAGAACGTGCGATTTCGATGTCAGTAGGCATGGGCGGTCCTTTCGTTACCGAATGAGAAAAAGACCAATTCAGCATAGCACGGGCGCGCAATAGTAAAACGCCCATAACCGATGAACGGCGATATGTTTACCCGATGCCCAGCGATAGTCCAACAGCCCGCCAAAACAAAACGCCCTAAACGGTAGGTTCAATCCCCAGGTGCTCAAAGGTACGGAGGGTTGCCTGACGGCCCTGCGGCGTACGAATCATCAATCCGCACTGCAGCAAATAGGGCTCATAGACATCCTCGAGCGTGCCCGGGTCCTCGCCCACCGCGCTGGCAAGGGTCGTAAGTCCCACGGCGCGACCGGAGAACGTCTTGGCGAGCGTCTCCAAAATGCGAATATCCATCCAGTCCAGACCGAGCTCGTCGATCTCGAAGAACTCGAGCGCCTGGCGACAGATATCGAGCTCGATGGGGCCGTTGCCGCGCACCTGTGCGTAATCGCGCACGCGCTTGAGCAGACGGTTGGCAAGACGTGGCGTGCCGCGCGAACGCGAGCCGATCTCGAGTGCACTGGGATGGTCGATCGTCACGCCCAGGATAGTCGCCGAGCGCGTCACAATCTGCGCGAGCTCCTCGACCGTGTAGTAATCCAGGCGATATGAAATGCCAAAGCGGTCGCGCAACGGGCCGGTCAACATGCCTGAGCGGGTCGTTGCCGCCACCAGCGTAAACTTGGGGATATCCAGGCGAATCGAGCGCGCCGCCGGACCCTTGCCAATCACGATATCGAGGGCAAAGTCCTCCATCGCGGGGTACAGGACCTCCTCGACCGAACGGTTGAGGCGGTGGATCTCGTCGATAAACAGCACATCGCCCGGCTGCAAGTTAGTAAGGATGGCCGCCAGGTCGCCCGTGCGCGCGATGGCAGGGCCACTCGTGGTCTTGATCTGAGCGCCCAGCTCGTTGGCGATAACGGTGGCCAGCGTGGTCTTGCCCAGGCCCGGAGGACCCGAGAAGATCACGTGGTCGAGCGTCTCGCCACGGCTCTGCGCCGCTTCGATCAACACGCGCAGGCTCTGCTTGATGTGCTCCTGGCCACAGTAATCGTCCAGGCGCTGGGGGCGCAAAGTGCGGTCGACATCGAGGTCCTCGGCCGTCAGCTCCGAGCCCACCATGCGCTCGCCGTGCGCCATGGATGCCGCCGGCGAGTTGCCGGGCGTCGCCCACAGGTCCTGAGAGTCATCGGCTTCCCACATCACGCATCCATTCCGAGTCGCTTAAGCGCCGCGCCGAGCAGATCCTCGACACGCATATTCTGTCCATCATACCCGCTCAGGGCAACATCGGTCTCCTGCGGGCTAAAGCCCATGGAAAGGAGTGCCGCACGGGCATCATCGATCGCCGAGGGAACGGCAGCGGGCACGGGCATCGCAACCTGTCCGGGAATCACGTCGACCGGCACAAAACCCTTATCCTTGGCAAAGGTGCTCTTGAGTTCCAAGATCAGGCGCTGAGCTGTCTTTTTGCCCACACCGGGTACCTTGGCCATGCCCTTGTCGTCCTCGGCCATCACCAGCGAATACAGCTGCCCCACGGTATAGGTGGAAAGCACGGCGAGCGCCAAGCGCGGGCCAACGCCCGAAACGGACACGAGCCGGTCGAACATCGTGCGCTCATCCTTAGAGGAAAAACCGAAAAGTGTCATGGCGTCCTCGCGCACCTGCATACGCGTGTAGAGGCGGACCTCGCCACCGGGCGTCGGCAACGTGGCCGCAGTGCTGCCCGAAATGCCGAGCTCAAAGCCAACGCCCGACACATCGACGACAGCAGAGCTCATCGTGGCCTCGACAAGCGTTCCGTGGAGCTGAGAAATCATCAGTATCCGGTTCCTCTCTGTTGATAGAACTCGCCACCGGTGAGGGCGCGGGTGCGGCTGAGGTTTACGTGGCAGATGGCGCAGGCCAGGGCATCGGCGGCATGGTCGGGATGCGGGTCGTGGTCGAGCTGTGTTAGAGTGCGTACCATGTAGGCGACCTGCCGCTTGTCCGCGGCGCCGGTGCCCACCACAGCCTGTTTGATCTGCATGGGCGTGTACTCGCCAATCTCGAGCGCGCATTCCGAAAGCGCTACGAGTGCAGCACCGCGGGCATGCGCCGTGGGAATGGCCGAACGAACGTTGGCGCCAAAGTAGATGCTCTCAACAGCAGCCGTGTCGGGTCGATAACGCTCGACGACATCCTTAAGGTCACGGGCGATATGCGACAGGCGCACCGCGAGCGGGCTGCCCGCGCTGGTCTCGATGCAACCGTAGGCACGGCAGCGAACCTCGCCACGCCGCTCCTCGATAATCCCCCAACCCGTATGGGCCAAACCGGGGTCAATGCCCAAGATAACCAAGCCAACCTCCCCTCGTCACCAGCACAGCACAAGGCAAGGCCCCGCGCATCATTCACGAACGTCTGTTCTAGAATAACACAACGGGGCCAAGATGCTTAGTTGAAGTGTCAGGGTTGGAAGCGAATCCTATCCCATAGTTAGTTCTGCGAGAAAAAGGGGAACTGCCTCGGATCAACCGGCGGGTGCGGCATCGGTCCGCCCTGGGGCCCGCCCTGCGGGCCGCCCTGACCGCCCGTCATCTTATCGATGGCGTCCTGGACCTCGCCCTCGAACTTTTTCATTCCCTCGTGCAAACGACGCTGACCGTCCTCAGAGCGCAGCTCCTCCATTTGCTCGGGCGAAATACCCAGTAGCTCGCCCAGCACGCCCATCATCTCGTTTCGCACGCGCTCGCTCGTATCCTCGTCAGCAAAACGGCGCACCTCGGCGCGCGCCAGCGAATCGACCGTCATGCGCTCCTTGCCGCTGAGTCCCAGATCGGACCACGCAAGCATGTAGGGCCAGGAGCGCTCAACAAACGAACGTGCCGAGACGATCGGCGCCATCGGCAACATGCGGCGGGCAGCCTCACCCTGTCGAACGAGCATCAGCAGCAGCGAGCAAGCCTCAGGCTTGCCAGCGGCCATCGGGATGTCGTCGAAAGCTCGATTGCGGTCCACGTGCGCCTCGAGCGCGCCATCGACCTCACCCGGCTCAAGCCCGCCGAGCAGCTGTGCCGCGCGGTCGAGCATATCGACCGGACCGCCGAGCGTCGAGAGCGCTTGCGCCAGCACGCGCTCCATACAATCTTCCACCGCGTTGAGCGTCACGAGCTCTTGGGGCACCACGGCAGACGTGCGGTTGCGCACGCGCGCCACAAACTCAAGCGTCGACAGGTACACATCGCCAAAGGGCGCGTAATCGCCCTGGTAGCCGCCGCAAAGCGCCGGCGCCGCCAGCGCGTACTCGGTTTTGGACAGCGGGCTCAGCGCCATCGCACCCAGCTCGAGCGCCGTGTCCTCCAGCATGAGGCCCAACGTGCGCGAGCGCAGACGCTCGGCATCGCCCGCCGACACGTCGCGATCGAGCACACGCGCCGCATCCGGTGCATCGCGCTCGACAGTGCGAATGTGTAAACGCTCGGCGATGGCGCGGACGGCGGCACAGCGGGCAGCCTCGGCCTCTTCCTGCGCCGGAGTAAAGATACGGTTGCGCCCCAGCACCAGGCCAATCACATTGCGCGGGCCCAGAGCGTCGACGGCCAGCGCCGCCAGCAAAGACGACGGCAAGTCGCCCTCGAGCGCCACCACGGCGCGCGACGCACCGCGGGCGCGGGCGTTATCGCGAACGGCAAGCACCAGCGCCTGCCACAGCCACTCCTCGGAGCGAAACTCGGGCAGCTCGTGGTCTTCCAGGGCATCGAGCATCACACCGCGCTGGATCTCCTGAACCAGTAGGCTCTCCTCAAAACACGGCGCTTGGGCCACCACGCGACCGCAGTCGTCGAGCACAAACGAACCGCCGGTATACACCGACTCGTCATAGGCACCGACCGGCGCCATGCAGGCAAACCACACGCTGCGCTTGGATGCGATCTTGCGGTAGGCGCCGCTGCGAACGGCAGCAATGGCGGCAGTCTCGCGGTCGGTCATGTCAAACGCGTTGAATTGGAAATACGCAATGAGGTCAACACCGGTCGGCAGCATCTCGAGTTCGCGGTCCAAGTCAAAAATCACGGCGATGCGCACGCCGTCCACGTCGAACACCGGCGGCGCCCAACGTGTGTCGTTGTTCTCGCCACGCTGCAGGGCAATGCTCGAACGCGCCGGCACCACATGACCGTCCTTGAGCATCATGTAGTCGAGCAGCGGCTGGCCCTCAAACGAAACCGCCGCGGGCACGATGCAGATCATGTCAAGCTCCTGGATACGCTCGGCGACACCAGTCAAACCGGCAAGCACGTCGTGCTCAAAGTCGGCAGCGCCCACCAGGCCACCGGGCATGGCGCCCATAAAGAGCGGAGCCGGAACGCACAGCACGCGCGCCCCGCGCTCGTGGGCCAGACGAGCCTGGTCCTCGATGCGGCCGCAAATGCCCTCAATATCACCCAGGCGCATATCGATCTGTGCAAGCGCGAGCTTCATGGCCCAGCCCTTTCCGTCGTAAACCATCGTTGTCGTAGTAAAAGCGCCGGCCGCATGATGCAGTCGGCGCTCGCATGTGCATATGCTAGCTATGATACCCCGAGCGGGGGCGCGCTCCTAGAATGTCGCGGACCACAGCCCGTGCAGGTTGCAATAGGCATAGACGGTACCGGTCTTGGAGCCACCGGCAAAAAACGTCGCGGGCTTCATGCCGGGTTCAAGGTAATGGACCTCCAGACGGCCCTCGGCCTCAAGGGCAATCCACTCAATATAGTGCTCGGGCAGGCTGGGGTGCTCGACCGAGCCCACGCGTGCGCGGATCACGTGACCGTCGCGCTCGATCTCGACGACGGGCACGTGCTTTTCGTGCGCCGCGTCCTCGGTGTTCGCGGTCAGCTCCGTGCAGCCGGCAGGGGTCGCAACGTCGTCGCCAAGGGCGGCGATAAGCTTGCCATCGGGGTCCTTAAAGAATTTCGCCATGATGCTCTCCTTTGCTGATGTGCCAATGTTCTCGATGGTTCTTATGCCCAAAAGCAGGCGAACCATCCACGGCATGGCAAATGAACACATAACGGGCGAGGCTAGCGACCGTCACCACCGAGCAGCGCCAGAACATCCTCGCGCGTGAACAGCGCCGACGAGATGCCGTCGCCGCCGAGCACGCTGTTGACCAGGTCGCGCTTGGACTCCTGCATCTGCATAATGCGTTCCTCGATCGTGTCCTTGGCGATGAGCTTGTACACGGTCACGGTATGTTGCTGGCCAATACGATGCGCGCGGTCAGTCGCCTGGTCCTGCGCGGCCACGTTCCACCACGGGTCGTAGTGGATGACCACGTCAGCCGCCGTCAGGTTAAGGCCCACGCCGCCCGCCTTGAGCGAAATCAAGAACACCGGTACCTCGCCCGCCTGAAACTGCGCAACCATCTTGGCACGGCTCTCCTTGGATGACGCGCCTGTGAGCTTAAGAAAGCCGATGTCTTCCTTGGCCAAGCGCTTGCCGATGATATCGAGCATACCCGTAAACTGGCTGAACAACAGGATGCGATGCCCGCCGTCAAGTGCGCCGTGCACGAGTTCCACGCACGTATCGAGCTTGGCGCTCCCCGCCTTGTAATCCTCGTAGTGCAGACGCGGGTCGCAGCAGATCTGGCGCAGCTTGGTGAGCTCGGCGAGCACCTTGAGCTTGTCTTTCTTAAACTCGGATGCCTCGCGGTGCTGCACCTGCTGGGCGATGCGGTCCTGGTTTGCCAGGTACAGCTTGCGCTGCTCACCGGTGAGCTGAGCCACGACAGTGTCCTCGATCTTTTCGGGCAGATCGGCCACCACGTCTTCCTTGACACGGCGCAGCACAAACGGCGACACGAGCGCCTGCAGGCGAGCGGCACTGTCACCCTCGGCGTGCTCGACCGGGCTTTCGAAGCGCTTGGCGAATGAGTCGCGCGTGCCCAGAAGGCCCGGCATCAAAAAGTCGAAGATGCTCCAGAGCTCGGACAGACGGTTTTCGATAGGCGTTCCCGTCAAGGCAAAGCGCACGCCGGCCGGCAGGCGCTTGGCAGCGCGGGCCACCTGGGTGAGCGGGTTTTTAATGTACTGGGCTTCGTCCAGCACCATGCGGGCAAAGTCCTGCTCGACGTACTCGTCGATATCGCGCCGCATAAGGTCATACGACGTTACAACCACGTTATGTTCGGCCACGCCGGCGATCTGCACGCGGCGTTGAGCCTTGGCGCCCACAATGGCGCACACATCGAGCGACGGGGCAAAGCGCTCCAGCTCGGCGGTCCAGTTGTACACAAGCGACGCAGGGCACACCACAAGCGTGGGCTTAGTGTCCCCCGCCTCCACGCGCGCTAGGATATGTGCGATCATCTGCAGCGTTTTGCCCAGGCCCATGTCGTCGGCCAAGATGCCGCCGAGGCCCAGGTGCTCGAGCGAGCCGAGCCACTGGTAGCCGTCGACCTGATAGCCGCGCAGTGTGGCCTTGAGCGAGACCGGCACCGTAAAATCCATCTTGCCGAGCGTATCCAAGCGCTCGACGGTGCGACGGAATGCAGCGTCGCGATCGGCTTCGAGCGCGGGCGTGCGCGCAAGCATGCTGTCGACGAACAGGGTACTCGACGCGGGAAGCGACACGCCGTCGAGCAGGTCGACGGCATCGACGCCCAAGTCCTCGGCAAGGCCAAACGCGGCACGGGCGCCCTCGTCCAGGCGGATGATATCGCCGGACGTGAGACGTGCAAACGTCTGGTGACGCTTGTAGGAATCGAGGTAGATGGCAAGGTCTGCCGCCGAAAGGCCGCTCGCGCCCAGTTCGACGTCGAGCAGGTTACTCTTGACGGTCGCACGCACCGAAAGCTTGGGCGCAGGGCGGACCGAGACCTGGCGCAGGCGGTCGCTGAGCATGACCTCGCCCAGCTCGGACAGGGCAGACAGGCCCTCGGTCAGCAGGCGGAACAAGCTCTCGTCATCGCGTTCCTCAAACGCCAGGCCACCCTCGTAGAAATCGAAATACAGGGCCGCCGTATCCATAACGCGAAACTCCGCCATCATGTCACGGGGCGGCACGCCGGGGCGCTGCTCTTCGAAGGGGCTGCCCGGAGCGCCCAGACTAAAGAGATCTGCCGACCAGTCGCCGTAGGTAACCGTAATTTTGCAGGTCACGAGCCCATCGTCGACGCCAATCTCAAAATGGAAACTCGCCTCGGGCGCCACGGCGTCAAGTACGGCGGGAGCGGTCAGGTCGGTGTAGTCGCGCAAGACAGGCAGTGCCATGCGGCAGAACTCGCCCACCTGGTCGGCGGCGATATGGACCGGCGTGCGGCAGGGCAACAAGTGCGATAGGAACGGCGCCGCGTGTTGGGCAAACGCCACATCGGTACGGCGCGCGCGGCGCGTGTCGACCAGGTAGGCAACGTCACCCGAAGCAAAGCAGTATGCATCGGCGGGCAGGCGAAGGTCGTAGCTGCCGCCGACCGCCGGCGCAATCTTGGCGGCAAGGAGCGGCAGGCGCTTGGTCGGGGCTTCATCCTCCCCTTGCGGTGCCGGCTCGACCGCCACGTCGTAGGCACGATGCGCCGTCGTTCCCCGCGACCAGGCAGGCTCAAAGGAAATGGTCCTGCCACGCAGCAGGTCCAGTACGGACACGATGGAATACTCGGATACCGGCAACTGACGCTCGGCGACAAAGCCGCTGCGGGCAAAGTCGTACGATGCCGAACGCGAGCTCGTAATATCGCCTAGGTAGGCGACCGTCGTTGCGACAAGGTCGAGCAACTGTACCGAAACGTCGTCAAAGGCTTCGGGCACATGAAGAAACGTGAGCTTCTTGCCGTACGAGAACGTGCCGCCTCGTACATAGGCGTCGGCCATGCCGTCGATATCCTTGACCACATAGGACACCGAACCGCAGCGAATGCGGAACTCGAGCGCCCAGCTAAAGCGGTCGGCGAACAGCGGATTGTAGTACGGCACCAACGAGGGCTCCAGCACCGCCTTGGGAGCATCGGGATCGACGGCACCGGCAAGCTTGCGGCGCATGCTCGCCAGCTCATCCATGCGCACGTCCGAAAGATCGGAGAGCGCCGCCATGAGGCTGGGGCTCGTGGGGACGGGTGCCGGAAAGGGAAAGTTGGGATTGACGGCCGGCGCTTTGGGCGCGGTGCGCGCGGGCTGTTTCGGCTGCGCCGTAAACGTGCGGACCGGCGTGCGCAGCCCCTCAACAGGCTCAATGCCGCTGGCGTCCAGGTATGCCAGCGCTGTGGCGATGGCGTGCTTGCACATACCGGGGTAGCGATAGGCAGCGGGGCAATCGCAGTCGTAGTCGATTACCTCGTGCTCGTCCATGTCGAGCGCCACGTGCGTCTTGTACAGGTCGCCGCGCGAACCGCGCACCGAGCCCTCAACCGTCACGTTTTTGGAGAAGCGCGAGCCGCTGTCCTCAATCGACAGCACGGCGCCGTTGAGCATGAGCGAGCGGCCCTTCATAAAGGTGCCGCTCAGCGCCGCCTCTTTCCGGAGCGCCTGCACAAACGTCCCCTGTGCCATCACTTCCTCCAATCTCGCACGGACCAGCAAGGTCGCCCTTAGATCACCGTCACTCTGCCTTGGTTACCCACGATGGCCTTGGCCTCGGCTAGCAGCGGAATCGAGCGCGCGTTGACCTTAGCAGGTACCTCGGCACGCAGCACGCGCCCGTCCACCTGCTCGATAAAGATCTCCACACGGTCGCCGCCCGGGTTGGTGGTGAACACCGTGGCAAGACGCGCCATATTGCCCTGGCTAAAGCGGCTGTTGGGCACCATGACCTCAAACACCTTGGGCTTGTTGTTCTCCTCGTTGAGCTCCAGCGGCACAATCTCCTGCGCGATGATCTGGTCGCCGCGGTCCGAGCGCTCGAGCTTGCCCTTAATGCGCACAAACGCATCGGACAGCTGTGCACCGGTCTCGGGATCGACCTCGCCGTACAGGTACCCCTCGGCCTCCTTGTAGGTCTTGGGGAACACGACGACGGTGGCCTCGCCTTCCATGTCCTCGAGCTGCACGATGCCCATGGGGTCACCGTTTTTGGTCACGCGCTTGGACACACTCGAGACCATACCGGCCCACCACAGCGCCTTACCCTCGGGAATCTCCTGGTTGATGGTGCCGCCCGTAGGATTCTGAACTTCGTAGCCGGTGTCGATCTGCGAGAACGAAAAGTCGCGCGCCTTGGCTAGCGCATACTCAAACGGGCGCAGCGGATGGTCCGAGACATAGATGCCCAGAACCTCTTTCTCCTGGCTCAGCTTAAGGTGGCGGTCCCACTCCTGGCCATCCGGATCGGGCACGCTGACCTCAAAGCCCGAGCCCTCAACGTCGCCAAACATATCGAAGAACGACGTCTGGCCGCTTGCGCGATCCTTCTGGCGCTTCACGGCGGCATCGATGATGTTCTCGGGGTTGTTCTTGTCCACAAAGTGCATCATCTGGCGGCGCGGATAGCCCGTGGAGTCGAAGGCGCCTGCCTTGATCAGCGATTCAATCACGCGACGGTTGGCCTGGCTCGAGTCCACGCGCTCGACAAAGTCATGCAACGTCTTAAACGGGCCGCCCGCCTCGCGCTCGGCGATAATCGCCTGTGCCACGCCGGTGCCCACGCCGCGGATGCCGGCCAGACCAAAGCGCACGCCCTCCTTGGTAGCCGTGAACTCGGTACCGGACTCGTTGACATCTGGCGAAAGCACGGGGATACCGTCGTGACGGCATGCCGAGACGTAGTGCACGATCTTGTCGGTCTTGCCCGTGTAGGACGTCAGAACGGCCGCCATGTACTCGTGCGGATAGTGCGCCTTGAGCCATGCCGTCTGCATAACCAGAATGGCGTAGCCGGCGGAGTGCGACTTGTTGAAGGCGTAGGATGCGAACTCGAGAACATCGTCCCAAATCTTCTGGGCAACCTCGCGCGTGTAGTTGTTCTTGATAGCGCCGTTCATCCAGTGGTCGTAGGTGGTCTCGTCCGAGCCATCCTCCCAGTGGAGCACCGTCGACGTGAGCAGCTTAATCTTCTTCTTAGCCACGGGCTTACGGATACGCGAGTCCGATTCGCCCTTGGAGAAGCCGCACATCTCGACGGAGATGAGCATAACCTGCTCCTGGTAGACCATGGTGCCGTAGGTTTCGCCCAGGATGTCGTCCAGACGGTCGTCGTAGGAGACGGCCGGCTCCTTGCCGTTCATACGGTTGATGTAGGACGAAACCATGCCGGCGCCCAGCGGGCCCGGGCGGTACAGGGCGATCAATGCTACGACGTGCTTGTACTCGGTGGGCTTCATGTTCTTGATCGTGGCCGTCATGCCGGCGGACTCGACCTGGAAGACGCCGGCGGTGTGGCCGGAACCCATGAGCTTAAAGATCTCGGGATCGTCAAAGGGAATATCTTCCTCTTTGATGTCGATGCCGAAGTTCTTTTTGATGTTGGCCTTTGCCTTGGAGATAACCGTCAGCGTACGCAGGCCCAGGAAGTCCATCTTGAGCAGGCCCATGTCGGCAACGGTATGGCCCTCGTACTGGGTAATCTCGACGCCGCCCTTGGTGTCGAGCTTGGTGGGCACGTGCTCGTTGACGGGGTCGCGGCAGATCAGAACGGCGCACGCGTGCACGCCCTCGCCACGGGTGAGGCCCTCGATCGAGAGCGCCGTGTCGATGATGCGGCGGGCGTCGTCGTCCTTTTTATAGGCCTCGGCAAAATCGGGGTTAAACAGATCCTCTTTGCCGGGTTGCTTTTCGAGCACCTGCTTGAGCTTGACCTTGGGGTCGCTCGAGACCATCTTGGACAGGCGCTGGCCCATGTAGACCGGGTAGTCCAAGACGCGCGCGGCGTCGTTGATGGCCTGCTTGGCCTTGATGGTCGAGTAGGTGATGACGTGGGTGACCTTCTCGGGGCCGTAGAGCTGGCGAACGTGCTCCACGACCTCGAGGCGCCGCTCGTCGTCGAAGTCCATATCGATATCGGGCATCTCGGTACGCTGCGGAGACAGGAACCTCTCGAACATCAGGCCGTTTTCGAGCGGGTCGAACGCGGTGATGTTCATGGCATAGGCGACGATAGCGCCGGCTGCCGAGCCACGGCCGGGACCGACGCCGATGCCGTTATCCTTGGCCCATTGCACATACTCGGCAACGATCAAGAAGTAGGCGGCAAAACCCTTGTCGCAAATGACCTTGTATTCGTACTCAAAGCGCTCTTTGATGTTGACGCCGCCGATCTCGCGCGTGGCCCAGTCGTCACCGTAGTGCTGGCGCAGGCCCTTCTCGCACTCGCGGCGGAACTGGCTCTCGTGCGTCTCGCCGGGGTCGAGCAACGGAAAGCGCGGCAGGATGATGGAGTCCCAGTCCAGCTCAACGTAGCACTTGTCGGCGATCTCGAGCGTGTTGTCGCAGGCCTCGGGGCAATACGGGAACATCGCCCGCATCTCCTCCTCGGTCTTCATGTAAAACTCCGAGCCGGTCATGCGCATGCGGTTGGGGTCGTCGACCTTGGCGTTCATGCCAATGCACATGATGACGTCCTGCACGGGCGCATCCTCGCGGCGCAGGTAGTGGAAGTCGTTGGTAGCGATAACCTTGACGCCCACCTGCTTGGCGATATCGATGAGCGTGCGGTCCATCTGCTCGTCAGTCAGGCCGTTGTCGGTGGTGATACCGTGTTCCTGGATTTCGATGTAGAAGTCGCCGGGCTCGAAGGTATCACGGAAGGTCTCGGCCCACTTGATGGCGCCTTCCATGTCGCCGCGGTCGATGTATTTGGGGATAATGCCCGCAATACAGGCGCTCGTGCAGATCATGCCCTTGGCATGGCGGCGCAGGTTGTCGAGCGTCACGCGCGGCTTGTAGTAAAAGCCCTGCACGGCGGCCTCGGAGACCGTCTGCATCAGGTTGACGTAGCCCTCCTGGTCTTTGGCCAGGAGGATCATGTGGTAGAGCTCGGGCTTGTGGTCGCGGGCGAGCGTCTCGTCCGGCGTAAAGTAGACCTCGCAGCCAAAGATGGGCTTGATGACCAGAGGCGGCTTGAGCTCGTCGATGTTGCCCTTCTCGTCCCACATGGCCATGTCCTTCA
>CAUASQ010000007.1 GCA_958431945.1 uncultured Collinsella sp.
GCGCAAATTTGATTCTAAAAAACACCTTGCCAAATAGGAGCGTCAGGACGCAAAGAGGCTCCGCAGCGCGAAGCGCGAAGCGCGATACGGAGCCTCTTTGCATGTCCGAGGACGTTCCGGAGAGAAACCCCGTCACGCCCCCGGATTCCCGGTGGGAAGTTCTAGACCTTGTCGGCCTTAGTACATACCGCCGCCCTGCTGACCAGCGGTAGCAGCAGCGATAGCGTCCTCAAGCTGAGTGTTCTTGGGCACATCGGAGACGGTAGCCTCGGTGATGAGGATCAGGCTGGCGACAGAAGCAGCGTTCTGAAGGGTGACGCGGCTGACCTTGACGGGGTCGAGGACGCCCATCTCGATCATGTCGCCCCACTCGCCGTTGGCAGAGTTGAGACCCTGGCCGGCGGGCAGCTCGGCAACCTTGTCGACCACGACAGCGCCCTCAAAGCCAGCGTTCTTGGCGATGGTAGCGACCGGAGCGGTCAGAGCCTTCTTGACGATGTCGACGCCGATCTTCTCCTCGGGGTCGTCGATCTCGACAGCGTCGAGCGCAGGAGCAGCGTCCATGAAGGCGACGCCGCCACCGGCGACAATGCCCTCCTCGACAGCAGCGCGGGTGGCCTGCAGGGCGTCCTCGACGCGATGCTTGATCTCCTTGAGCTCGGACTCGGTAGCAGCGCCGACCTTGATGACGGCAACGCCACCAGAGAGCTTGGCCAGGCGCTCCTGGAGCTTCTCACGGTCGAAGTCAGAGGTGGTGTTCTCCATCTCGCCCTTAATCTGAGCGATACGGGCGTCGATGGCCTCCTTGGAGCCAGCGCCGCCGACGACGACGGTGTTGTCCTTAGAGATGGTGACGGACTTAGCGGTACCGAGCATATCGGCGGTGATGTCAGCGACCTTCACGCCCAACTCGTCCAGGGCAGCCTGGCCACCGGTGAGGACGGCGATGTCCTCGAGAATGCGCTTGCGGCGATCGCCGTAGCCCGGGGCCTTGACGGCGCAGACGTTGAGGGCGCCACGGATCTTGTTGAGGACCAGGGTAGGCAGAGCTTCGCCGTCGATGTCCTCAGCGATGATGAGCAGGCCACGGCCAGCGCGCTGGACAGCCTCGAGAACGGGCATGATGTCCTGAACGCTGGAGATCTTCTGGTCGGTGATGAGGATGTACGGATCCTTCATCACGGCCTCCATGCGGTCGTTATCCGTGACGAAGTAAGCGGAGACATAGCCCTTGTCGAACTGCATGCCCTCGACGGTGTCGATGGTGATGTCGAACGTCTGGGAATCCTCGACGGTGATGACGCCGTCCTTGCCCACGACCTCCATGGCCTCGGCGATCTTCTCGCCGACCTCGGGGTCACCGGCAGAGATGGTGCCGACGGAAGCAATCTGCTCCTTGGTCTCGACCGGCTTAGCCTGCTTCTTCATCTCGGCGACGGCGGCGTTGACGGCCTTGTCGATGCCGCGACGGATGGCCAGCGGGTTGGCGCCAGCGGCGACGTTGCGCAGACCGTCGTTGACGATGGCCTGAGCGAGCAGAGTTGCGGTGGTGGTGCCGTCACCCACGGTGTCGTTGGTCTTGGTGGCAACCTCCTTCACCAGCTGAGCGCCCATGTTCTCGATGTTGTCCTCGAGCTCGATCTCCTTGGCGACGGAAACGCCGTCGTTGGTGATGGTCGGGGCACCGAACGTGCGCTGCAGCGCAACGTAGCGACCCTTGGGGCCCATGGTGACGGTAACGGCGTCGGCCAGAGTGTTGACGCCCTTGGCGAGCTTAGCGCGGGCATCGGTGTTGAACGTAATGTTCTTTGCCATGGTAGGTAATCCTCCAAAAGAAATGTGACTCGCGTCGCCGCTTCCGAGTCCTATGCGGCGGACGCGTTCAAAGACGAATCAGAGATTCTGACGAGACTAGGCCTCGACGACGGCGTAGATGTCGTCGGCGCGCATCAGCAGATACTTCTCGCCGTCGACCTTGACCTCGTTGCCACCGAACTTACCGTAGATGACAACGTCACCGACCTTGACGTCCATGGGAATGCGCTCACCCTTGTCGTTGACCTTGCCAGCGCCAACGGCAACGATGGTGCCACGCTGCGGCTTCTCCTGGGCGTTGCTGGCGATATACAGACCAGAAGCGGTCTTCTGCTCGGCCTCGTCGGGCTTGACCAGAACACGATCTGCAAGCGGCTTCAAAGACGACATGCTTGTCTCCTCCTTTTTGGGCCGCGCGGTTATACCACGCGAATTAACCCTTTTTGTTTGCGTACGCGTTGAATGGTACCCACGAATGGCGGGTTATACAACACGGAGTCAAAAAATCTTATTTTTTGGCACTTAGATTTTCTGAATGCCGGGGGATAACTTAGCAGTGGCTCCCGTGTGGCGCCGGAGGGGCGGGGCATAAGGTTTCCTGCTCGGGCAGTCCTGCTCGCACGAAGGCCACATTAAGTGGCCTTCGGCTCGTGCGGAACTCGCGATAAACCTTATGTCCCGCCCCTCCGGCGCCACACGGGAGCTGAGCCAACGTTATCGGGCCCGGCATTCAGAAAAGTCAGTGCAGCAAAATGGCGATGCGGATAGCGACATGGGCATGGTTTTCGCTGCGCGCACGGGTCCCCTGGGGAGCGCCGTGCATTTTTGGGAGTATTCAGCAAGCCAGGACGGCTGCATACACGCCGGACACACCATATTGGTCCCAAGGACGCCTTCGACCGGCGATTTGAGTCGGCGGGCAAACCCCGCCAGGACAAAAAGGCATGCTTCGCGCCGCGCCGGACCCCAAAATGACGTCAATCTCCGCAACGTTACTCAGCCGCAGCGGCACCGGCAGAGCTCGCGGTGCTGAATACTCCGTTTTTTGCACGGCACGGGCGGGGGTACATCAGGATCAGGAAGAATATCCCAGCCTATTTATGCAATCTGTAATGGGAAGTATGCAAAACACCAAGAGACAGCATTGCTGATGTCCAAATTGAGCGCGCAGGGCAGCGGCGCGTCCGCCCTGCGCCCAAATCCAGCAGAGCGGGGACGCTCCTAACAAATCCCCACCGGCAAACAAACGCGGCTCGAGCGCTATCCCAAAATAGGCTGCCCGAGCCGCGTTTAACGGTACGACATGAATATTAGTGCTCGTAAATCAAGTTACCTGCCAGGTAGGTGGTCTGAACCTTGGTAGCCTGGAGCTCTTGGGGGTCGATGGTGAGCGGGTTTTGGTCCAGGACTACCAGGTCGGCATACTTGCCGGGCTCCAAGCTGCCGAGGTTTTGCTCGTCGCCTGCCGCATAGGCGCTACCCAGGGTGTAGTTGCGTAGGGCTGTTGCTGCGTCGATGCGCTCGCTCGGTAACCAGCCGCCCTCGGGCCAGTGGCTGCGAGGGTCTTGGCGCGTGATAGCCGTGTAGAGCACGTTCATGCTGGTAACGGGCGTGATAGGGCTGTCGGTACCGAAGGCTTGGCGAATGCCGCGCTGCCTATAGGTCGCAAACGGCCACATGATGCGGCTGCGCTCCAGGCCCAGGTCGCGCTCGGGGCCGCCCGGGTCGAGTGTAATGTGGCAAGGCTGGCTCGAAGCAACCACGTTAAGCTTGCGCAGGCGGTCAATGTCCTCGGGCAAGAGGTTCTCCAGATGCTCGAGCGTGTTATGACCGTGCTGGGGCAGGCCGTACAGTTCCGCGGCCTCCTCAAAGATATCGAGCGCGGCATGGATGGCACCGTCGCCGATGACGTGGATGCGCACGGTGTGACCGCGCTCCGCGGCAGCGAGGACCAGCTTGCGCATACGCTCGGCAGGAACCGTCAGACGGCCCTGGTCGCCCGGGAAGCGCGGGTTGGTATAGGGCTCGGTGAGATAGGCCGTGTGTTCGCTCGACACGCCGTCGAAAAACTGCTTAAAACCAGGCGCCGAGAGCAGCGCGTTGTTCGCGTAGCGGGTCTGCAGCTCTTCCAAGCGCGACTGGTCATCCAGCAGCGTGGGGAACAGATGGGCTCGGATGCCCAGCTTGCCGGCTGCCTGCAGTTTGTCGTAGACGTCGTCGCGGATAAAATCGCAGCCCGGCATGGGCATGAGCGACATATCGCAGATCGAGGTGATGCCCTGCTCGGCCATACGCCTCATTTGATCGGCGTAAGCGCTTGCGGTGCGATCCTCCCCCAGCCACTCAAGGCAGCGCGGTAGCAGCTGCATGGCAGCCGCCTCGTGAGCAATGCCCGTGAGTTCGCCGTTTGCATCCTTGTCGTAACTGCCGCCCGCTGGCGGCTCGCTGTCGCGCGTGACGCCGAGCGCCTCGAGTGCGCGGCTGTTGAGCCAAAGCGTGTGCCCGTCGCCCGAATACATAACGCAGGGACGATCGGGGAATGCCGCATCGAGCGACGCCTTGGTAGGATGCTCGGGCGGATCCCAACGGTAATCGCGCCAGCCCTGCGTCACAACCCAAGCGTCACTAGGCAGATCCTGGGAAAACTCGAGCGCATGTTGCACCAGCGCCGCCTCGGACGTGCCCATATCCATGAGCATGTACGGCGAGGAACCGACCGAGGTATGGAAGAAGTGCAGATGAGCGTCATGGAAACCGGGGCAGACAAACTGCTCGCCGTAGTCGATAACCGGCGTGGCGGCAGGCGCGGCGGCAATCACGTCATCGGACGCACCGACTGCGACGATACGGTCGCCTGCGATGGCAATCGCCAGCTCGCGGGCGGTATCGATGCCGTCTTGCGCGGTAAAGACGTTCTTGGAGCGGATAATCCGATCGATATGTTGCATGGGCATCCCCATCTCTGGCAGGAAATTCAACACCCCCGAGTGTACTCCCCCGCCCTTGTAACAAAACCCCAAGCGGCAAACGGCAACTTTACCAGCCCTAGCGGCAGGTGGCATACTGGAGAGAGCCTGTACGATTTTGCGATCAACCCAGCAAGGAGCAAATCGACCATGACGAAGACCAAGGCACAGCAGATTATGGCGGCGACCGAGGCTCGCGCGGCTGACGACGTCACCGCAGCCATCAAAGATATCGCTACCGAGTTTGAACCATATATCATCAAGCAGCGCCGGCACTTCCATAAGCACCCGGAGCTGAGCCTTGCCGAGGAGCGCACGACCTCCGACATCGCCAACCAGCTCGACGCCATGAATATCCCCTACGAGCGTCCCCTTAAGACGGGCCTTGTGGCGACCCTTCGCGGCACCGCGCCCGACGCCTATCGCGAGGACGGCACGCCACGCCGCCGCATCCTGCTGCGCGCTGACATCGACGCCCTGCCCGTCACCGAGCAGACCGGCGAGGAGTTCGCCAGCGTCAACGAGGGCTGCATGCACGCCTGCGGCCACGACTGCCATATCGCCATGATGCTCGGCACGCTGCAGATTCTGCGCCACATGACCGATGACATCCACGGCGAAGTCCGCATCGTATTCCAGCCCAGCGAGGAAAACGGCCAGGGCGCTAAGCTCATGATCGGCACGGGTGTGCTCGACGGCGTCGATGGCGCCTACGCCGCGCACATCTGGAGTGAGGTCGACGCCGGCACCGTGAGCTGCGAGCCCGGTCCGCGCATGGCCAATACCGACTGGTTCCGCATCGACGTCCGCGGCACCTCGTGCCATGGCGCCATGCCCCAGCGCGGTCACGACGCCGTCATGGTTGCCGCCGAAATTGTCAACGCCCTGCAGACCATCGTCTCGCGCGAAATCAGCCCCTACGAGCCGGCCGTCATCACCGTCGGCGAGCTGCACGGCGGCACCGCGCGCAACGTTATCGCCGGCACGGCCTACCTCGCCGGCACAGTGCGCACCTACGGCGATTCGACCCACGAGGAAATGCCGGAGCTCATGCGCCGCATCGTGGAGCATACCGCGGCAGCTCTGGGCGCCGAGGCAGAGCTCACCGACTACACCATCGCCAACTACAAGGTCGAAAACGACGCCGCCTCGAGCGAGCGCTGCCGTCAGGCTGTAATCAAGTGCCTGGGCCCCACCGGCCAAGGCCATTATCGCGGCACGCTTTCGGGCGAGGATTTTTCGGAGTACCTGCGTCGCGTACCGGGCGTGCTCGCCTTTGTAGGTACGCGCAACCCCAAGATTGGCGCCACGTACGCCCAACATTCCTGCTTCTACAAGATCGACGAGACCGTGCTGGCAAAGGGCTCCATGGTGGCCGCCCAGTATGCTATCGACTTTTTGGCCGAGCCCACGCAAGAGGAGCTCGACGGCCCCGCGATTACCGCGGTCGCCGAAACCAACCCCGATCTGGCCGCCAAGTTGCGCTCTGCCAAGGCGACGACCGCCGAGGCTCGCGACGCCATCCATGATGCCCGAACGGCTCGCCATGCCGCGATCAAGGGCATCCACGACGCACGCGCTGCTGCACGCCGCGAGGAGAAGCACGACGAGTAGTCGTCACACCCATCCATAACAGCCTGGCTAAAGCAGAGCGGGGGCGGACGTATCGAAACGTCCGCCCCCGCTCATTTGTCAAACGCTATTTCTACCATTTCTACCCCGTCCCCAAATGGCAGACGGCATGGCTACTCGTCCTGAGGTTCCTCGTCGGAGCTTGGCTCGGACGCCGGCTCAGGTGCAGGTGCCGGCTCAGGCTCAGGCTCAGGTGCAGGCTCGGACTCAGATGCCGTCTCAGGCTCGGGCGCCGGCTCAGGCTCGGTCGCGGGAGCGGGTGCAGGTGCCGGCGAAGCATCCGGAGCACCGTAACCCGAAGGGGTGGACTTCTTCTCGAAGGGTAACACAAAAGTCAGGACGTCGTCCTTATCCTCATCGGCCCACTCGCTTGCATAGCGTGCGGCCCAATAGCCAACGGCACGGTGCTTGAGCATCTTGCCAAAGACCGTAAGAAATACGGTGACAAAAGCGACCAGCACCAAGAACAGCGCGAGCGTGACGCCACCGCCGGTAACAATTGCCTCAATACCCGTAGGACGATAGTAGTAGCTATACATACCGACAGAGGCAATGGCGCCAAAGACGACCGTCAAGATCCATGTGACAACGTTGGCGACCAGGCCCGTCAAAAACTCGGGAAGGAACGAAGCACAGAACAGCTTGGTCTTGTTGTGCTTAAACGCCGCCCAGACCTTATCGAGCGAAAACGCGCTCTCGACACGCCCGGTCACCGCAAAGTGCATCACGGCGATGTCGGCGAACATCTTAAAGAAGACACCCAGAATCGCCGAGGCAATTAGCGCCAGGACAAGCAGGCCAAGCGAGCCAAACAGCGCAGCCTCGAGCGCATAAGAACCGTAATAAGAATACGAGCCCGCAGCGCCAATTACCACGCCCTCCACCAGCGAAAGCACTACACCGATAACGGGAATGGCAGCGATAACCTCGAGCACGACCGAAATAACGCTCGAAAAGACTCCGAGACCAAACGACGTGGAACGCATCAGCGGACGGTCCATGCCGTCATCGATCTTAAGCGACAGATCGCGACCCCACTCGATGCCAAAGCCGGAACCGCACACGCTCGCAATGCAAGCTGCCAAAAAGCCGATGGCAGCCGCAATGCCGCCAATAACGGGAATAAACAACACGAGCACCGACACAACGCAAATCAGCGCCGGCAAAAACGCGATTTGGCATACACGCTGAAGCACGCCCGGAGTCTTAGTCATATCTTGGAACGCCTGAGCCACACAGCCCTTTGGCGCATTCGCCACGGGCGGTTGCGGAACAAACTGCTGGGGCTGAGGCTGTCCCTGGGGAGCGGGGCCAGCGGCACCGGCATTAGGAGCACCACACACGCCGCAGAACTTGTCGTTATCGCCCATGGGGGCGCCACACTGCGAGCAGAACATCGAAATCATCCCTTCGTATCTTGAGCGAATCACCTGGATCGCAAACGATGTCTTTGGCATCATTATCACCCAATGTGAGTTCAAATACTCAAAGATGACCGATTTGCAAGGTACACGGCGCCAGCAGGCGGTTCGTTGAATACGTCCGCGTTAGTTCGTACCACGAAAACCCTTGCCGACAATCTCGGAGCTGTCGACAATCGTGATAAAGGCACCCGGATCGACCTCGCGCGCATAGCGGCGCAGTTGCACGGCCTCGCGACGGCTCAGCACGCTCATGATCACCGTCACGCACTTGCCCGAGAAGGCACCGTAGCCGCGACTGATGGTCGCCGTACGGTTGAGATGCTTGACGATAAACTCCTCGACCTTAAGGGGCTCGGAGCAAATGACCGTGCAGACTTTGCGCAGGTGAATGCTCTCAATGGCTTTGTCGACCACAAGCGTCTTGGCAAACAGGCCGAGCACACAATACAGACCGACACGCGGGCCATACAAAAAGGCCGCGATGGCCACGATGCCGATATCAACCAACAGCAGCGCGCGGCCAATCTCGAGCGTCGTGCGGCGCTTGAGGATCATGGCAAGAATGTCCGTGCCGCCCGTCGAGGCGCCAATATCAAAGACAATAGCGCTGCCGAGCGCCGGCAAGATGACGGCAAAGCACAGGTCGAGCCACATATCACCCGTCAGAGAGACATCGGTCGGAATAAAAAGCTCAAACAGCGAAACATAGGCCGAAAGCGCAAACGAGGCGAAGACGCTCCACAGGATTGCCTTGCGCTCCAAAAAGATAAAGCCCAAGACGACGAGAACCGCGTTGATAATCCACATAAAAACGCCGACGGGCAGGGTCGGGAACAGCGTGGACAGAATGACCGACACGCCCGAGGTGCCGCCAAAAGCAAAGTGATTAGGGGTTTTAAACGCAACGATGGCGAAGGCCGTAAGAATCAGGCCCAGATTGAGCTCGGCAAAAAAGCGCGGGAAGCCCGGCTCCTGGCTGCGCTTTTGACCGACACGCTCGCCGCGCTCGATATCGGTGCGATCAACCACGCGCTCCATCGGCACCACGGGAGGACGATGCACCTCCTCGGCAGCACGCGATGCCGCCTCTGCCGCGGCGGCCTCAATCGCCCATGCCTTGCTTTCTGTTTCGTGCTCGTCGGCCATTACGGCAACCCCTCGTTAACAATTTGGAAACAATGCGCCCATTAGGGTAACGCGGAACGCGACGATTGCAACCCCTAGTTAGACGAGCGGTATGCCCACATCGGGGGGCATACAAATAACGGCCGGCCACGCTTTTGCTTGCGCGGTCGGCCGTTTAACGTTTTCGCAGATAAAACCTGCCAAAACAAACCTGTCCCCTTTTGGAAGGTTACTCGTGCTGGCTGGTGCGGTGCTCGTACTCCTCGGGGGTGATGACGTCCTCGATGCGCAGGTTGACGCCCGCCACCTCAAGGCCGGTCATCGCGGCAAGGCGCTCGGTGACACGCGCCTTGACATCGTCGAAGATCGCGGGCGCATAGGCGCCGTACTCGATAATGACGGAAATGTTGACGACCACGCGATTGTCATCGGTGACCTCGACCGTCACGCCCTTGGTCAGATTCTCGGCACCAAACTGCTCCTGCACAAAGTGCATGAGGTTACCTTTCATGCCCAGAACGTGCGGAACCTCGCGGGTGGCCATGGCAACGATCTTCTCGATCACGCCGTTGGAATAGGTCAGCGAGTCCTCGGACTCGTCTGTTTCCTCATCATCCTCGTCCGCATCATCGGCGGACTCGGCCTCGACGAGCGCCTCATCCTCGAGCGTTACGTCCTCGGCCTCGGCGGTGACGGTCTCGTCTGCCTCGAGCTCGGTATCGGCTACATCGACCTTCGTATTAAAAGCCATGGTTCCTCCTTATGCCTGCCGCGGATGCGACAGTCGAATACATATTAGCGACCGCTAAACAGACGGCCGAAGAAGTTGACGATCCCGTTCTCGCCGTCGCGAATTTGGCCGATCACAGCGCCGATCAGCACGAAGAATGCAATGACGAGCGTGTCCCACAGGCCGAGCGTGAGCACCAACACAGCGAGGATAAAGCCAGCGACGGCGCCGAGCGTGGTGTTGGGATGACGCACAGCATAGCTCCAGATGGCAGCGCCCGTACCCTTGATGAGACCCATAGCCTCGTCAAAATCCGCGGCTGCCGCGTCTTGTAACTCGGTTGCCTCTGCTTTGGAATCAACAGGTTCGTTCGCCGGCGTGGCGCTCTGGTCAATCGTCAGGCGCGGCGTACGAGCGGTCTTATCTTGATTGGTATCACTCACCGGAAACCTCCACGGTCTGGACGGTAGTCTTGGACGGCAAAAAACGGACGCGCGTGGTCGTACCCGGCGTGCCGAGCATGGTGTCGCAAGCTTCCTCGATGCGCTGCTGCATCGCGGTAGCCAGAGATGCCACGTCCTTATCGTCAAGCGCGATAGCCTCGACCTTAAAACGGACGTGCGAATCGTCGGAACCTTGGACGCGGGCCTCGACATGCTCGACCATCACGCGGTCGTCGCGCTCGGCAGCAACCCTGGCGCACGAAGAAAGCGCCGCGAGCGTGACCTCGATATTGCGCTCCCCCGCCGGATGCACGCAGGACGGCTCGCGACGAGCAAACATCAGGCGGAAGAAGCTTACCAGCACGCCAATCGCCACAACTCCGCCGCATGCCGTCACGACAATGCGCGGCATGGGGTCGCGCATCAGCAGCATAAAGCGATACGTATACGGCCCCCAAAACTGGCAGACAAGCGTACCCAGCGCCACGATGGCGGCGGCAAGATACACGATCGCTAGGGCTCGTTTGAGTACGCGCACGTGGCGCTCCCTTCAAATCTCGGCTCTCGAAATGCAAAACGGTTCGCATCATTATAAAAGAGCCGGGTCCGGTGCTCTACGCACGCGGATCCGGCTCATCTATTCCACGAGGCTTGCACGCTCGCTTCATTATGCCCAGATATGCACGGCTTAACCCGTGCGGGCGCTACTCCTCCTCGAGGGCAGCAATGACCTCGTCGGTCATGTCCATGGTGCTGTAAACATCCTGGACGTCGTCGAGCTCCTCAAGACGGTCGATGAGGCGCTGAACCTTCTTGGCGTCGGCGCCGGAGACCTCGGTCGGGGTGGTCGGGACCATGGTGGTCTCGGAGCCCTTGACCTGGACGCCCTGCTCCTCGAGCGCCTTGGAGACAGCCATGACCTCGTTGGCAGTAGTCCAGACGATCCACTCCTCGCCGGCGTCCTCGTAGTCCTCGCCGCCGGCCTCGGCGATGGCCATCATGAACTCATCCTCGTCACCGGCAGCACCGTTGGCGATCATGGTCTCCTTCTTAGCGTTCTCGTCCAGGATCTCCTTGGCGACGACGATCTGGCCCTTGCGCTCAAACTGGAAGGCGACGGAGCCGGAGGTGCCCAGGTTGCCACCAGCGTGGGAGAAGGCGGAACGGACATCAGCGGCGGTACGGTTGCGGTTGTCGGTCAGGCAGTCGACGTAGACAGCGACACCGGCGGGACCGTAGCCCTCGTACACGATGTTCTCGTAGACGGCGGCGTCAGCACCCGAGCCAAAAGCCTTGTCGATAGCGGACTTGATCTTGTCCTTAGGCATGGACTGAGCCTTGGCCTTGGCAACGGCAGCGGCGAGGCTGGCGTTGTTCTCGGGCAGCGGGTCACCGCCGAGACGGGCAGCAACGGTGATGTTGCGGCTGAGCTTGGAGAAGAGGGCGGAACGCTTGGCGTCCTGCGCGCCCTTACGATGCTTGGTTGTGGCCCACTTAGAGTGTCCGGACATACGTGTCTCCTATCGGTTTCGACCTAAAGCCCAGCGCAGATGCTCGGGCAATATAAACAAACGTCGTTATGATATACCTACTGGCCTGCGAGATAAACCCCAAAATGAAGGCGTCGTGATGATGCCACCCTTTGGTGCAAAGTATCCTGACCCCAATGCACCAAGTTAGGACCAGAGGAAGTCGCTGCGGGTGACGGTGGCGCTGATGGCAAAGGGCATGCAGGCGATAACCGGATACAGGTAGCGCATGTAGGTTGAGCCGTTGCACGGGCCAATCAGGCACACGGCGAGCACGCCCAACAGCGGCACCCAGATCGCCAGTGCACGCCATGAATGACGACGCAGCAGGTAGACCACCACGGCGATCATGATCCACACGTAGGTGGCCGAGCTCATGGTGAGCGAAATAAACGGGATGCGTTGTACTGCCACGCGATACAGGTTGATCAGGTGGTCGCACCAGCGCACAACCTTGCTATCGACCGGATGGAAGTCGAAGTACTTGAGGTTGTCGGGCTTTGCCATTATCTCGGCACTGCGCGCCGTGCTGTAGACCCACGCATCGCGGGCACTCGGATAAAAGTAGCCGTAGTAGTTATTGATGAGCGCCGAGATATAGCACTCGGGATCCTTTTTGAACATCTGGGCCCACACCTCAAAATAGGCCTTGATGTCCTCCTGCGAGGCGTACTCGTTAAAGCAGTTCTTGACGGCATCGGACTTATCTGGGTTGTAACGGCGGCCCAGATTCTCGTACTTGAGCACACGGTCGATCACGGCGCGCTCTTCGTCGGTCACCAAGCCGTCGCAAGGAGCCTCCACGACGGTGCCGTCCTCCTTAACCGTGGGATTGACGCCCGAGTTGAGGCCATCGTGCTTTTGGACGAAACGAGCCGTCTGCTGGAACGGAATCGAGAGGATTTCGCGCTTGGAACCAGGCGTGATGTCGTGCACCGGCATAAAGACCTTAGTGAAGTACATATTAGAGGCAAGGCAGAGCGCAAGCACCGCAAGAACTCCCACCCAGCGGAAACGCGGCGTGGCGCCCGAAGTCGCAGCACCAGCCTGCTTGGCTGCACGATGAGCCACATGCGCGTCCCACGCGCAAAACGCCGCCGCGATCACGCATGCCGCCAGGGAAAACACCAGGCCGCCATTGCGCAGAAACGTGGAACCCATGGCGCCCAGAGCGAGCAGCAGCCAGTCGTGGCGCGCAAAGAGCACAGGCCTCTGTTCGCCTGCACGCTCGACATTGGCATCGCGACGGGGCAGGCCGCAGGCCACGAGCTTCACGGTCTGCACCAACAGCACCAAAAACGCGTCGGCAAACAGCACGTCTTTGGTAAGCAAGGCCGCGTAGTTGGAGAACATGGGCATAAACACAAAGAACAGCAGGATTACGCCGCGGACCGGCAGGCTCACGCCCAGCTTGCGCAGCGACGAGATGGAATAGGCCATGCAGGCGGCCGTAATGACGAACTGAGCGCAGGTGTAGATGGCAAGACCTGCGTTGGCGCTGTTGAACAGTGAAAGCCCCAGCTGGACGCACGAACCGATGATAGCCGTATGCACCACGGGGTGATGTCCGTTGAGCAGCACATTGGGATTGAGCAGACGCAGGTAGTCACTCGTGCCGTTGGGGTAGTTGAACCACTGGCGAATCTGCGCACCCGTATCTCCCATAAAAAGGCCGGGCAGCGAAGCGATGAGCGTGGGCGCCCAGGCGACCATAAGCACCAGGAAGGGCCCGGCAAAGGGATGGACCGAGAGCACGGCGTGAGCCACACGCCATACGCGGCCAAAGTGCGCTTCAGAAAACGGAATGCGCCGAGAGCTCAGCCAATCTAGACACTCAAAAGCCAGATAGAAGGCAACGACCGCCAAGAGCATCCAGCCCGCACCGCCTATCCAGGCACAGATAATGCGGGCCTTGTCGCCGAGCACGATCTCGGCCGAATCGGTGAGGTCGTAGCTGCGGCCAAACACCATGCAGACAGCAAAGAACAGCGACGGAAGGATCACCGAGGGACGCCAGGCGTCGCCGCGGCCAAAGAATACGTAGCGAAACGGCAGCGTGAGCAGGCAGGCAAGCGCAAGCAGCATGACCGCGTCGGTATGGCCGGCAAACGAGAGGAGCACCTCGTAGCACACGTACAGCATGCCCGAGGCTTTGGGGTCAATTGCCAAGACTGCGTTGCTCGACACCGGGGCGGGATCGATGGAAAACGCCGTGGTCGCCAACAGCGCGAGCAAAAATGCGATGAGCGTCTGCTTGGCGGGGTAGCGCTTAAACCAGACGATGCGGGCAGCGTCGCGCGCAGCCGTTGTGGAGAGGTCGGAATCCTTCACAGTCCGAAAGCCTTTCTAGAAACCTATCAAACTCGGCAAGACCACCACAAAGGTGCCTGTCCCCTTTGTGGTGGTTTTGGTGGTTAGGCGTCCAGGTAGACGCGCTGGGGCTGGTTGCGGCGACGGGCGAAAATGATGAGCGCCAGGCCGGCGATCACGAGCGGCAAACTCAGCAGCTGACCCATGGTGATAACGCCTCCCAGCAGATAACCCAGCTGGGCATCGGGCACGCGCACAAACTCAATGAGGAAGCGGACGATGCCGTAACCCATCACAAACACGCCCATAAACGTGCCCTGGGGTAGCAGCGGTTTTTTGCGGCTGAGCACCTGCAGAATGCAAAAGAGCACAATGCCCTCGAGAAATGCCTCGTAGAGCTGGGAGGGATGGCGCGGCATATCGCCCGCGGTGCCGCCAAAGATCACGCCCCAGGGCAGATCGGTCGGCTTGCCCCACAGCTCGCCGTTGACAAAGTTGGCGCAGCGCCCCAGGCACAGGGCCAGCGGAGCACCGATGACCGCGAGGTCTGCCAAAGTCCAGGCGTCGAGCTTGTACATGCGGCACACGATGATGCCGCCCAAGATGCCGCCCACCAGGCCACCGTGGAAGCTCATGCCTCCCTCGTTGGTGGCAAAGATCTCGAGCGGGTGGGCCAAATAGTAGCCATCACCGTAAAAGACGACGTAAAACAGGCGCGCGCCGATAATAAGGCCAAAGACCGCGCCGACCACGACGCTCGTCAGGTCATCAATCGTAATGTCGAAGCCCCAACGACGTTGCGTGCGGTACATAACGACCGCCGTGAGCAGAGCGCCGACCACGTAGGCCAGACCGTACCAGTAGATGGTGATGGGGCCCGCCGAGATCGCGACGGGATCAAGCATATGGTAGAGGTCGTTGAGCATATCGATCCCCTGCTCCCTACATACAAATGCGGCCGCGGGCCTTACGCTCGCAGCCGCATATTTGGGCGTAACGTCTATGCGGAGCGTACCGTCCGCAGCTTTCGCATCTTAGAACGGTGCGTACTCGTCGTACAGGTCCTCGGCCTCGCCGGAAGCATTGACCTGCTCAACGCGGGTAACGCCGGGCACGTGCTCCTTCAGGATGCGCTCGATGCCCATGGAAAGGGTTAGCGAGCTCATGGGGCAGCCGGCACAGGCGCCCTGCAGCTCCAGCTTGACGACGCCCTCGTCGTCGACGCCCACATACTCCATATCGCCACCGTCGGCCTGCAGGTTGGGGCGAATCTCTTCAAGAACCTTCTTAAGCAGCTCTTCGTTAACAGCCACAGGGGCTCCTTTCTCACAACAACGCGGGCACGCCCGCGGACAGAAGCTATGTTACTACAGCCATGTACCCGCTCACGAGCCGTCCATGCGCGCAGACGCGACTTTCACGAGTAGTCAATTTGGGACGGGGCTCTTTTGGCTGTTTTGCCGCCAGCTGGCGTTGGCACGCGCTACTGCTGAGCCTGTCCCCCGGTACCAATCTGGACATCGACGATGACCTGGCGGTAGCTGATGCCGCAGGAGTCGAGAATGCGGCGGCTGATACGGCCGTCATCGGTGTCGGCATACTTGTTGTCCAGGTAGACGACCTCGCCCACGCCCACCTGCGCCAGGATCTTGGCGCAGTCGTGGCACGGGAACAGCGTGACGTAGACCGTGGAACCCTCGAGGTCTTTGAGCGAGCCGCGGTAGTTGAGCACGGCGTTTGCCTCGGCATGCACCACGTAGTTGTGCTTGTCCTGCAACGGGTCATCGCTCGTGCCCCACGGGAAAAAGTCATCGTTGAGTGCCGAGGGCGTACCGTTGTAGCCCACCGAAAGGATGCGGTGGTTGGTGTTGGCGATGCACGCGCCCACCTGCGTGTTGGGGTCCTTACTGCGGCGCTGCGCGGCGATGGCCACGCTCATAAAGAACTCATCCCAGCTAATAACGTCGCGGCGCTTGCCCGACGCAGTTTGATGAAGATCGTCCGACATGGCAGACACCTCCGAAATCGCAATAGTTTGACCTATTGTAGCAGGTGGAAGGCGGAGACGTTTTTGTCCCATCGCCCCCATCGCTACGCGCGACGGGGCTTTTGATTGATGTGGTAGAGCTCGGCGAGACCCCGCAGCGTCAGCGCATCGTCGACCGTCAGGCTATGGCCGACCAGCGCCGCAAGCGCCTCGGCATCGTCGCCAGTAATGACGATGGGCACATCGCCCTCCCCCGCGGCCTTGGTCGCGCGCATCTCGGCAAGCACCATGTCGAGCATGCCGTCGATGCGGGCAACCTCGCCCAAGACCACGCCCGAGCGCATGGCCTCACGCGTGTTGCGGCCGATGACGTGTGTCGGCGCCGAGGGCTCAACCTGAGGCAGGCGCGCCGCAGCGGCCGAGAGCGAACGGGCGCCGAGCGCCAGCCCCGGCGCGATAACGCCGCCGACAAAGGTACCGTGCGCGTCGATGACCTCGATATTGGTCGTGGTGCCCAGGTCGATCACAATGCACGGCGAGCCGTAGACGGCACGGGCTGCCACGGCGTCGGCGATGCGGTCGGGACCGATCTCGGCCGGGTCATCGTAGTGCACGGGTATGCCGGTCTTGAGGCCCGGCCCCACCGTGAGCACGCGCCCCGTGCAGGTACGGGAAAGTGCCGCCTTCCACGGGCGCTCGAGCGCCGGGACCACGCAGCTCAGCACAGCAGCCGCGGGCACAAGCGCACCCGGCATGCCCGCATCGGCCGCCAGTGCGGCCATGACCTGCACGAGACGCATGCGTGCCTCGTCTGCTGTGATGCTCGACGGCGTGGTGATCTCGCACGTCGCAAGCGGGCATTCCTGCGCCGCGGCCGAATCCTCGGCAAACAGGCCAAAGCGAATGAACGTGTTGCCCACGTCGACCGTCAATATATATGCGCACCCATTAAGCATCGTCGGCGCTCCTTTCGTCTGCCCAGCAGTATATCGCCTACCTAAACCAGTCATCCCAAAATGACTAGCTTGCGGCTATACTGGTACGCGGTCGCGCGCGAGCTCACGCGGCGGCCCTTGGTAACCCGACTTCCCGCGCCGTATCCGTAGCGGCGCTCCCGGGGGAAGCGGATATACGCAAAGGAGTTCTATATGAGCAATCCCTCGAACCGCGCCTCGATGCGCGGGCAACTCACGCTGCGCGGCGTCGTCATCGGCGTCCTTGGCTGCGTGATTATCACGGCAAGCTCGGCCTACACCGCCCTCAAGATGGGCGCACTCCCCTGGCCGATCGTCTTCGCTGCCGTCATCTCGCTGTTCTTCCTTAAGCTCATGGGCAACGCCAGTCTCAACGAGGCAAACGTCACCCACACCATCATGTCCGCAGGCGCCATGGTCGCCGGCGGCTTGGCGTTTACCATCCCGGGCGCCTGGATGCTGGGCTATGCCGACCAGATCAGCTGGCTCGACATGTTTATCGTGGCACTCGCCGGCACCATCCTGGGCCTGCTGGCCACGGCACTCATCCACCGTCACTTTATCGTGGACGCCGCGCTGGAGTTCCCCACCGGCAACGCCGCAGCTCAGACCCTGCGCGCGACCGAGGCCGGCGGCAAGACCGGCAAGCAGCTCTTTGGCTCCATGGCCATCGCCGGCATCTACAGCGTGCTGCGCGATGCTCTGGGCATTGTGCCCAGTATGCTGTGCACGCTCAACATCCCTGGCGTGACCTTTGCCATCTACAACTCGCCCATGCTGCTCTCCGTCGGCTTCCTCGTGGGCTTCGCCCCCGTCGCCTTCTGGTTTGCCGGCGCGCTGCTGGGCAACTTTGGCATCATCGTGGGTGGCACCGCTGCCGGTCTGTTCGACGTTGTGACTGCACAGGGCATCGTCAAGTCCCTGGGCATGGGCCTCATGATGGGCTTTGGCGTCGCCGTCGTCCTCAAGGACATCCTGCCGCAGGTCGCCGGTATCGTCCGCGGTCTTGCCGCCGACAGCTCCACCGACACCGACGAGCAGTCGCTCATCTCGGGCTCCCTTAAGCTCGACGCCGGCATCATCGGCCTGGGCGCTGCCGCCATCGCCGTGATCATCGCCATCGTGCTTGACCTTGGCCCCGTTCCGGCCGTCATCGTGACGCTGTTCACCTTTGTCACCACCATCATGAGCGCACAGAGCTGCGGCCAGACGGGCATCGACCCCATGGAGATCTTTGGCCTCATCGTTATGCTCATCGTGGCTGCCTTCGCACAGATCGCTCAGGTCAAGCTGTTCTTTATCGCCGGCATCGTAGCCGTGGCGTGCGGCCTTGCGGGCGACGTCATGAACGATTTTAAGGCCGGCGCCGTGCTGGGCACCAACCCGCGTGCGCAGTGGATCGGCCAAGCCATTGGCGGCATCGTGGGCGCCCTGGTCGCCGCAGCCGTCATGGTCGCGCTCGTCACCGCCTATGGCCCGGACGCCTTTGGCCCCGACAAGAGCTTTGTTGCCGCGCAGGCAAGCGTCGTCGCCACCATGGTCTCGGGCATCCCGAGCGTGCCGTGGTTCGTTGGCGGCTTTATCGCCGGCATCGTCATGTACTGGCTCGGCATTCCGGCCATGATGATCGGCCTGGGCGTGTACCTGCCGTTCTACATGTCACTCACGGCATTCCTGGGCTCCTGCGTCAAGCTCGCCTACGATAAGTGGTCCGCCCACCGCGACGCCACCGCTGGTCTTTCCGACGAGGAGAGGGCTGCCAAGGACGCCGCCTTCCAGGAACAGGGTCTGGTCGTTGCCAGCGGCCTGCTCGGCGGCGAGTCCATCGTCGGCGTTATCCTGGCGTTTGTCTCCGTGGGCTTAAGCCTGCTGGGCTAAGTCGAGCAGCTGCTCGACAGCAACCATATTGCCTACGATTTGCCCGGTCGGTAGCTTTCGCGGCTACCGACCGGGCTTTTTGATATCGAAACAAAGAAAGGCCGGCGCGCTGCATTTAACAGCGCGCCGGCCTTATCGTTTGGCTAACGAGACGGTCCCGTTATGAATTGAAGTTCGTTGCAGAAACTACGCTCGAAACGCTACATCTGCTTGCGACGACGATCGCTCAGCGTCACACCAGCGGCCACGAGGGTGATACCGCCGATGACGAACACCTCGCCCGCAAGAGCGGAATTGTCGCCAGTCTGGGCGAGCGCGGCCGACGTGGCCTTCTTCTTGGCGACAGGAGCCTTTGCAGCAGCCTGTGCAACCTGAGGCTTGGCCTGCGGCTCAGCCTTGGGATGATACTTGTCGTACTCGGCCTGCGCGGCAGCCAGGGCATCCTTGGCATCGCCAAGCTCAGCCAGCACGGCGGCATAGGCGTCGTTGGCATCGGACAGCTTGGCATCGGCATCGCTCAGGGCAGCCTTGAGACCAGCGGCGGCATCGACGGCAGCCTTGTAGCGAGCGTAGGCAGCGTTCAGCTTGACCAGCTTCTCGTTGCCCGTCGTGCCCGCGGCAAGGGATGCCTTGTGGTCGACAGCCTCAAGATCGGCCTTGAGTGCCTCATCGCTGGCAAGCTCAGCCTTGGCCTTGACGATCTCGAAGTTCGCATCGACGACGGCTTCGTTGGCGGCCTCGAGCTGCTTCTGGGCATCGGCGACGCCGGCGACGGCGGCTTCATAGGCGACCTTGGCGTCGTCGACCGCCTTCTGAGCGCCGGCGAAGCGCTCGAAGGCCTTGTTTGCGCCGGTCAGCTCGCCCTCGGCAGCCTTGGCCTTGGCCTGTGCGTCGGACACAGCCTGCGCCTTGGCGGCAACCGCCTGCTTGGCGTCCGAAAGAGCAGTCGCGGCCTGGACATCTGCGGCCTGGGCCTTGTCTACACCAGCCTGGGCGGCATCGTCGGCCTTCTTTGCCTCGTCAAGCGAGCCCTGCTTATTCGCAAGGTCCGCCTGGGCGGCATCGCGCTTGGCGGCAAGGTCCTTGACCGAAGCCGTGGCATTGTCATACGCCTCGTTGGCCTTATCGGACTTTGTCTTGGCGGTATCGCGGACGCTGCGAGCCTTCGCCTTGCGAGCAGCGGCCTCGTCAGCCTTCGTCTTGCTGTCAGCAAGCGTGGCGTTTGCCTTATCGAGAGCTGCCTGGGCAGTAGCGGCCTTGCTCTTGGCGGCATCGAGGTTCTGCTTGAGGGACTCGATGTCAATTCCGCCGAGCGCGTCCTTCGCGGCGTCGTATACCGTCTTCGCGGCGGCGGTGCCGGACTTAGCCTTCTCGTACTCGCCCTTGGCGGTGTTCACGTTCGTGTCTGCCGCGGTATAGGCGTCATGTGCCGCATCCTGCTTATTTACAGCTGCGAAGTAAGCTTCCTTGGTAGTACCGAAGTTCTTCT
This sequence comes from uncultured Collinsella sp., assembly GCA_958431945.1. Lineage (GTDB taxonomy): Bacteria > Actinomycetota > Coriobacteriia > Coriobacteriales > Coriobacteriaceae > Collinsella. The sequence continues at coordinate 20,303 of CAUASQ010000007.1, forward strand.
GCGCCTCTGCCAGCTTATTCTGAAGCTGCTTCAGCTGCTCCTTCTGCTCCTGAGTGCCGCCTGCATTGTAAGCGGAATCGATGTAGTCGGTGACGAGCTTCTTGAACTCGGAGACAGTGAAATCCTTCTGCCCCGTGCTTCCACTATAGTCGAAAATGGTTACCTCGGAATCGGTGTTCTTACCGCTACCGGTTGCGATGCCGATAGCCTTCGCGCCGGCATCGATGATGTTGAGATAGTGTCCGCACTCATGGTAGATGCTGTTGTAGTGCTGGTAGATATAGTAGGAATCATATCGGTGGCTACCGAGCTCGTCGCCATACTGCGCGACGTACTTATCGAATGCCTCCTTCTCCTGGGTATAGAGACCGGTATATGGCCAACCGAGGGTATCCTCTGTTTCGCCTCCGGTGTATGCTCCGCCGCCGCCTGCAAGGTTCTCACCTTGATCGAAATAGCAGTTCGAGTGTCCCCAGATGTTCGATGAATATGATGCATTGAGGGCGGCTGCCGCAGTCATGCGGAGGCTGACGCTGAGCTCCGACTGGCCGTTCGCCTTGCGGAGGTTGTTCTGGGTGTCGAGATATGTCAGGGCGTTGCGCATCTGCTCCAGGGAAAGCGGATTGGTGTCGCGAGACATGTCCTGATCGACGTACTGGTCATACCATTCAGCCTTGTCATCGGTACCGGTCAGCATCGATACGGCGTCCTGGGCGTTCTTCTTCTGCGTTGCTGTGAACTGGCTGCCGCCGATGATGTAGTTCATGAAGCCGAACATACCCTGACTGATGACATTCTGGTCAACGGTCATGTTGGACTTGAGGTCAGCAATCTGTTGCTCAAGAGCCTCAACCTGGACATTAGCAGCGTCATAGGCCTTTTCCGCGGCGTTCGAAGCAGCGCAGGCTGCCTCCCACTCGCTGCGCTTCTGCTTGCGAACTTCGACAAGCTTATCGTACGCGGTCTTCTTGTCGGCCTCGGTCTGCTGGGCCTGCTCGTATGCCGACTTCGCGGCGTCACGCTTACTGGCGGCGGCGTTGTACTCCTTGTTTGCCGCATCGTATGCAGACTGGGCAGATGCCACAGCAGCGTTGGCGGCGTTGGCCTTCTCCTGCGCGGCAACGACGGCAGCCTGGGCGGCCTGCAGATTTGTCTGTGCGGTGGCGTCGGCATCCGTCGCGGCATTGAGCTCCGTCTGCGCGGTCTTGAGCTCACCAGCAGCAGCGTTCTTGGCGGCCTCAAGCGCACTCAGGTCAACACCCGTACCCGAGACGGCAGCATCGAGCGCGGCCTGCGCCTGGCTGAGCTTCTGCTGGGCGTTATCGCGCGCGGTGGTTGCGGCTGCGAGCGCAGCGGCAGTCTCCTGCTTCTTGGCCTGGGCGGAAGTCAGAGCGGCCTCGGTATTCTGCTTTTCCTGCCGGGCGCTGGCCTCGGCAGCCTTGGCCTGGTCCAGATTGGCCTGTGCAGTAGTAACGGCCTTATTGGCGTCATCGAGCTTTGCCTGCGCGTCCTCGACGGCCTTCTTGGCGGCCTCGTACTCGTCCATACCCATGGCCTTGAGCTTGGCCTGGGCATCATCGAGGGCCTTCTTGGCCTCATCCTGCTTTGCCTTGGCGTCCTTGAGTGCCTGGGTCTTGTCCTCGACACTCTTGTTGGCTTGATCGAGTTGATCGTTCAGGTCGCCCAGCTTCTTCTGCTGCTGCTCGGTCTTTTCGACGGCGGCTTTGAGCTCGTCAATCTTCTCCTGGAGCGCGGCGACTTCTGCTGCGTTCTGCTCGATTTCGTTGTCGCTCACAGCCTGCGAGGCCTGATTCTTTTGCTGCTGCGCCTGCTTTTGAGACTGGCCCGCCGCGTCGGCCTTCTTCTGGGCGGCATCGTAGGCGGCCTGAGCGTCCTTGAGCTGCTTTGCCGACTCCTCGGCCAGCTGGGCAGCCGTCTTTACGACCGCTTGGTTACCGGCGGCAACGGTGTTCTCTACAGAACTACCCCCCCCCTGAACAGAATCGCCGTTATCGGTTGACGGTGCGGCGATTGCCGCCAGCGGCGACATGAGCGGCTGAGCGATGAGGCCCGCCGTCAAAACGGTTGCGACGGCGCGGTTAGCAACGCCCTTGACGTTGACAGTCTTGGCCCGAGGCTCAAAGTGTTGTGGACTGTAGTTTGCCATGGCTTTCTCCCTTTGACACGGATGTATCCATACGTATCAAACGGTAGCTGTCGATTTTTGAATTCTGTTGCGCAACATTGGCGACCAGCGTATTTTTTGAAATTCGTGCTCCTGTGCTTCACAATTTCGTCACATTTGAAGGAGCTGGTGCATCATATTTTCGCGGGATGGAATTGAGCCTGTGATTTGCATTTGCTCCCGCGTCATCCGCCCTATCGGATTCCGCATCCAACAGACACCCCGCCCGCCACGGTGTAGAGTTAAGACAACGGGCGCGTTGCGCGGACCGCGCTGGAACGAGGTGGACATGGAACTCGACAAACAACAGATCAAGCGACTACGCGAACGCCATCACCGGCGCCACGGCATCCGCCCCGCCCATAGTGAGGCTGCCGAGCAGGCTGGTCGCTTTTTAAAGCGCGCGTTCAACATTCGCGAGGGACGCGCGCCCTACCACGTGATTCGCAAGCGTTTTGTAAACGGCGCGCGTCCGACTGGCTCTCACCTGTGTATCCTCATCATCGCCATGCTTATCGCGAGCATCGGCCTCGATATCGATTCGGACATCGCCATCGTGGGCGCCATGCTCATCTGCCCGCTTATGGGATCGGTCCTTGCCATGGCATATGGCATCGCCACGCTCGACCGCGAGATTACCGTCGAAGCCGTCGCCAGCCTTGCGCTGCAGATGGCCTTTTGCCTGGTCACGTCCACGTTGTACTTTAAGCTCTCGCCCCTTGGCACCACCACGGCCGCCATCATCGACAACTCGACGCCCACCGTGTGGGACCTTGCTGTCGCCCTCGCGGGCGGCTTTGCGGGCGGGCTGGGCAACTCGCGCGATCAGGAGCCTTCGACGCTCATTGCCGGCGTAGCCGTGGCGACCGCGCTCATGCCGCCCCTGTGCGCGGCGGGTTATGGTATCGCCATCGCGAGCGGGTCGCTGTTCCTCTCAGCCCTCTACGAGTTTGGCATCAACGTCGTCTTTATCGCGCTGGCGGCCGAAGCCGTATTGCTTCTTTTACGTGTACCGCTCAAGCGCGACCTCAACGGCGACGGCATTGTGACCGCCGAGGAAAACGCTGAGGTCGACGAGCTGTCACGCAAGGTGCGCCGCCGCATTATTGTGGGCACGGTAGTCTTTGCCATCCCCTGCATCGTTATGACCGCGGGTTCCATTGGCTCGGCGCAGGCCGGCGTGCAGGACGGCTACGGCGTCACCGAAACCACGCGCGAGCTTGCCGCGGTGCTGCCGGGCTTTAAGGACTACACCGTCGCCGTCGAGACCTCGGCCACCGAAGGCGAGGAGGAGGGCGTCGTCGAGCGTGAGATTGTCGCCCATGTGACAACGAGCGAGGCGCTCGGGACGCACGACCGCCACGTTGCTCGCAAGCTCATCGACCTCAACGTGCCCGATCTCGACCGCGTGGAATTTGATGTGGAGTAATGCGGAGCATGGGATGGCTCCCGCGCACAGGCGCAAGTCGCGGCGAGGCTCAGACGCGACGCAGGCACAAGCAAAAAGCGGGACGTAGTTCACGTCCGCGCCCCGCTCGCTGTTTTATTGCCGTGAATCAGACGTCCGCATCGACATCGCCAGACTCCACCGTAAACGCCGGATCGGTGCTCACAAGATAAAATCGGGTCACCTTGCTATCTCTAAATTGATAGAGCTGGCCCTGCTCGCGTCGGCGCGATATATACGCAACGTGAACCGTGCCGAATTCTTCGCCGTTTTCCTTCTTTAATATCAGGATGTTGGGGTCATCCGTACGCTTAAACTGTCCGTCTGTGTAGATTCCGTCTTGGTCGACCAGCTGCCATCGACAGTTGTCCTCCTCAAGAAAAGCCAGGGTTTCCCGACTCGTTTTGTCATCCCGATAGAAACCATCAATGGCAAACCCTTCGGAAGCGCATTCCTGCATATAGGACGTTTCTCGGCTTATAGCAAACAGCCCTGTAGCGCCCAGGAGCACAGCCAGGCAGACCACTGCAAGGGTTATCGAGACAAAACGGCGGCTCATGTTAGCCAGCCCGATACTTGTTTAACGGAGTACGAAACATACTTGGTACCTCCGATATCAGCGCAAACGTCACCTACGGCCTGCCGGCAATCATATGTTTCCAACATCAAACCATATGGTTACAACTCGTTGGAGATAGGTTCCATGAACGGACGATAATTTGCGGCGAACGGCTACATATGTTCATTATCTCAGGGTTCCGAAGGCTATTTTTGGCGCCACCGAGGCATTGTTTTCGGAAGTATGCGGCAAATTCCGGAACTCTCGAGCATACCCCGGTTTTTCGCCAATAAAACCGACGCTCCTATAAGTTGTCAAGAGGCAGTTTGCGGGAGCGTTCTCT
>CAUASQ010000008.1 GCA_958431945.1 uncultured Collinsella sp.
TCATTCAGTAGGTTACGGCGTTTTCCAAACGCCGTAACCGGCCGACGCTGCAAACCCGCCAGAGCGGCAATCTGCCTTTCAACTTCGGCGGCATGACCAGGAAGATTCCGCCGTTCTGCCGAACGGCGGACCGGGCGACGCTGCGCGGGCCGCATTTGGACAATCTGACGTTCAACTTCAAGGGCGCGACCAGAAGGTCAGCGCCCTTTCGTTTCGCGTCACCTTGTCTCAAATGCGGCCCGCTCGCTGTCCGTCCTCTACCTGCGGCGTTGTCTTGCTCCGGATGCGGCAGTTAGGGACGTTCCTTTTCTGCCGGCAGTTTGGGACACTCCTTGTAGTCATTGGGGACGTTCTTAAATGACTACTTGCTCGCGAACAGCCAGACTAGGATGATCGCCAGGATTGCGGCGACGATGCAGACGATGGCGCCGGTGAATTTGATGCGTGAGTCGCGGGTACGCTCGCGCACCGCGTCCTCGGTGGCCTCGAGCTGGGCGACTTCGCGCTCGGTCTCGGCGTGTTCGGCTTTGTCTCGGGCCAAGGACCCTGCAAGCGACTCAGTGATCTCTGGATGGTCATGTACCTCGGTCGCCTGCTCGATGATCGACTGTGCATGTGCGGCATCTGCTTGGGCGTTGGCGATGCTCTGCTCTTGGTCGCGGCGTGCCTTGTCCTCGGCGGCGATCTTCTCGCGCAGTTCGCGCTGGCGCGTTGCAGCGGCGGTTTTTGCGGTCTGCAGCTCGTCGAGCGCGGCATCGGCCTCTGCCGTCACGGCTTGGTGCGCGCGTTTGGCTTCGGCAATGGGGGCCTGCGCCTGTTCGACGGCCTGCTCGGCTGCGGCAAGCGAGTGCTCAAGGTCGGCGGTGATACGCGGGACATCTTCTTCGGCTTTACGCAGGGCATCTGCCGTGTCGGAGATCTGCATCGAGAGCTCGCTGGTGCGCACCGTATAGTTGGCGGGATTTGCCGAGGGATTGCGTTGCAGCTCGGCATACTCATGACGCAGCGTCTCGAGCTGGGCGCGCGTGGCATCGACGGTTTGTTGTGCGGCGGCAATGCCGGCGTCTCGCTCGGCCTGCACCTTGTCGCGGATGCGCTTGGAATCCTCAAGACGGCGAACGAGGCGGTTGCCGGTCTCGCGCGAGCTCGCCTCGCGGGCCTCCACGGCATCGAGCGCGGCCTTCAGGCGGAGCTCGGTCGCGTCATCCTCTGTCTTCATTTGTTCGAGCTGACCCTTGAGCTCTGCTACTTTGGAAGCATGGACATCGCGATCGATTTCGGCTGCCGCAGCGGTCTTTTGCGCCGTGGCGATCGCCTGACGCTGGTCGGCGACGATCTGGTCGTAGCGGCCTGCGATATCCTGGCGCGTCTCGAGTTCCTCGGCCTGATCGGCAATGCGCTGCTCAAGTTCGGCCAGGTGGGCGCGGGCATCGGCAAGTGCCTTTTTCGCGGCGTTCATCTCGCGCATGGCCGAGGCACCCTGGGCGATAAAGGTGCCCACGGCGTTCGCAGTGTTCGAGACAGCGGTCCCCAGATCGCGGCTCGCGGCGGGGGATTGCGGGGCGGTCGGGCGAGCGGTGTCGGCAGCGTCCGCATCGGCAGCCTGCGGCGCGGCGATATTGCCGGTACCGCCCTCGACCACAGAAAAGCCTGCTGCGTGCGGATCGACCGCATCGGCGCCGATCGTGGGGTGCTCGAGCTGCAGAAACGATGGCATGGTGCTGCCCTGGTCGGCAACCGGAGTCTCGCCGGGCACAAAGGTCGAGGCCGCCTCGGCGGCCTCCTCTTCCTCGGCATCGATATCGGCATCGGCGACGGCGTCTTTCATCGCTTTGACAGCATCCATCATGGAGTCCATGACGGCATCGAGCTCTTCTTCCGAAGACACCTCGATGGGGCCCGCTGCTTGCGGGGCGTCGTCCTGTACGGGGGCGTCGTCCTGAGCGGGCGCATCGTCGTTTTGCTCATCGGCGTTTTCTGTTTCGGGGGTTTCCGCCGCAGCGCTTTCGTCCAAGATGGGGCCGTCGACGTCGATACCATCGCAGGTCACAGCGTCAGTATCTGCGGTGACGTCTGCGGGATCATCAATATGCTGTTGAGTCTGGGGGTCCAGCTCGTCTGTCATAGGCATGTGCTCCTCATCGTTGTTTGTCACCCTATGATAAAGTCTCGCGCCGACATCCCGCGCGCCGCAGCAAAGTTTCAAAACGTGTTCGATGGCTCGATCTGATAACAATAACTCGGCCGCTTTATCCGGTTTGTACTTGACAATCCCTTCGCCGAACGACGTGGTGCCGTTCGCCTGCTGCGGTCTTTATTTTTCACTTGAACCCGCTAAAGTTGCATTTCAGCTTTTGGCGTGTGAAGTTGGATACGCGCAGTCGGCGGGCGTGCCCGTCGCGATTTGAAAGGACTTTGTATGGGACTTTTCACTGGTAAGACCGTGATCGTCACCGGCGGCGGCAAGGCCACGCTTAAGGACGGCTCCGCTGGCTCCATCGGCTACGGCATCGATATCGCTTTTGCCAAGGAGGGCGCAAACCTCGTCATCACCGGCCGCAACGTCGCCAAGCTCGAGGCTGCCAAGGAATCCCTCGAGGCCGAGTACGGCGTCAAGGTTCTGCCTGTTCAGGCCGATGTTTCAGCCGGTCAGGACAACGAGGCCGTCGTCCAGAACGTCATCGACAAGGCCATTGAGGAGTTCGGCCGCATCGACGCCGTCGTCAACAATGCTCAGGCCAGCGCCTCGGGCGTGACCATCGCCGATCACACCATGGATCAGTTTAACCTGGCCATTTACTCCGGTCTGTATGCTACCTATCTGTACATGCAGAAGGCCTATCCGCACCTGAAGGAGACCAAGGGCTCCGTGGTCAACTTCGCCTCGGGCGCCGGCCTGTTTGGCAACTATGGCCAGTGCAGCTATGCTGCCGCCAAGGAGGGCATCCGCGGCCTGACCCGCGTTGCCGCCAACGAGTGGGGCAAGGACGGCATCAACGTCAATATCGTTTGCCCGCTTGCTTGGACCGCTGCGCTCGAGAACTTCCAGGATGCCTATCCCGAGGCGTTCAAGGCCAACGTCCACATGCCGCCGGCTGGTCACTACGGCGACGTCGAGAAGGAAATCGGCCGCGTGGTCGTTCAGCTCTGCGGCCCCGACTTTAAGTACATGAACGGCGAGACCGTCACCCTCGAGGGTGGCATGGGCCAGCGTCCTTAGGGGTTACGCGGTTTTACCAAACCGCGTAACCAGTTGACGCTGCAAACCCGCCAGAGCGGCAATCTGACGTTCAACTTCAAGGGCGCGACCAGAAGGTCAGCGCCCTTTCGTTTCACGTCACCTTGTCTCAAATGCGGCCCGCTCGCTGACTTATGCTCAACCTGTGGCGCCATTTTGCCTGAAGGCATCTTGCTCGCTCTGGCGGGTTTTCGCTGTCGGAAATGATCCGTTGGGGACGGAGGAAAACGGATCATTTTTATCCTGGTGCATTGGTGCAGGGGGCAGGTTTCCTTTGCGCCAGTTTCTGTCGAGTCGGTGCTTCTTGCGGGTTGCCCGTATAATGGTTTGCGTATGAACCGCAACCAAGGAGTTCCAGTTTATGGACCAGAGCCTTTTTAAATTCGATCTGATCGCCGAGGACCCGACCACGCATGCGCGTGCCGGCGTGCTGCACACCCCGCACGGCGACATCGAGACGCCGATCTTCATGCCCGTGGGCACAAAGGCAAACGTCAAGGGCATTCCTACCGAGACCGTCAAACAGCTCGGCGCCCAGATCGTGCTTGCCAATACCTATCACCTGTCCATGCGTCCCGGTGAGGACACCATCGCCGAGCTGGGCGGCCTGCACAAGTTTATGAACTGGCACGGCCCTATCCTCACCGACTCGGGCGGTTTCCAGGTGTTCAGCCACAACGATGCGGTCAAGCTCACCGACGAGGGCGTGCGCTTTATCGTCAACGACTACGACGGCCGCCACGTGTTCTGGACACCCGAGGACAACATGGAAATCGCCATGAAGCTCGGCTCCGACATCTGCATGCAGCTCGATCAGTGCCCCGGCTATCCCGCCACGCGCGCCTACGTTGAGCGCGCCGTTGAGCTGTCGAGTATGTGGGCCGAGCGCTGCTATAAGGCGCATACCCGCGACGACCAGGCGCTCTTTGGCATCGTTCAGGGCGGCATGCACCTAGATCTGCGCCTGCGCTCGCTGCGCCATCTGGAGGAGTGCGGCGACTTCCCCGGTTACGGCATTGGCGGCTACTCGGTGGGCGAGGACCACGAGACCATGTTCGAGACGCTGGCGCCGCTTGCGAGCGAGTATATGCCCAAGCACAAGCCGCGCTACCTGATGGGCGTCGGCAACCCGACGACGCTCGTGCGCGGCGTGGGCGTGGGCATCGACATGTTCGACTGCGTGCTGCCGACGCGCACCGGCCGCATGGGCACGGCATTCTCCAGCGAGGGTCGCCTCAACTTCCGCAACGCGCGCTTTGCGCACGACGACGGTCCCATCGATCCCACCTGCACCTGCCCGGTGTGCACGGGCGGTTACAGCCGTGCGCTCATCCGTCACATGGTCACGCAGAAGGAGATGCTCGGCGGCATTCTGCTTTCGATGCACAATATCTACTACCTGCTCAACCTTATGCAGCGTGCCCGCCAGGCCATTATCGAGGGCCGCTACGGTGCGTTCGTGAGCGACTGGATGAACAGCCCCGCGGCGGTGGATTACTAAGAGCGGCGCGGGCGCTTGCAGAGCGCGGGCAACGGCAAGGGGCGAGCGCCGGCCGGTCATCACGTTCGCTAACACCGTGTGCACGACCGCTGACCGATAGCTTGCAAGCACTTGATACATCGTGGGTACCATACCGAATAGTTGATGTTCGGGCGGGTGTTTGACGCATGGCGTCGACCCCGCCCGCTTCTATTTTCGATAGGAGTGCCCCATGATTAAGAATGAGAACGTCGAGGGCGAGCCTGCCTACGACGAGACGTACCGCCGTGGTCCCGTGGTCATGCGCGGCCCCATGATTCCTAAGGACAACACCTACGCCAACCTGCTGGCGCCCGAGGAGTCGACCGACTGGTTGCATGCCGATCCGTGGCGCGTACTGCGCATCCAGGCCGAGTTTGTCGATGGCTTTGGTGCACTTGCCGAGTTAGGGCCTGCGGTGACCATCTTCGGTAGTGCCCGTACGCCCAAGACCGATCCGCTCTACAAAGCGGCGCGCACGGTCGGCCGTAAGATTGCCCAGCGCGGCGTGGCGGTTATCACCGGTGGCGGCCCCGGCATCATGGAGGCGGCCAACAGGGGAGCGGCGAGCGTCAACGGCAAGTCAGTTGGTTTGGGCATTGAGCTGCCGCACGAGCAGGGGCTCAACAAATACGTGAACCTCGGTATGGACTTCCGCTACTTCTTTGTGCGCAAGACCATGTTCGTCAAATACAGCTCGGGCGCTATTGTGTTTCCCGGCGGGTTTGGCACGCTCGACGAGATGTTCGAGGTGCTCACGCTGGTGCAAACGCACAAGGTCAAGCGTATGCCGCTTGTGCTGGTAGGCAGCGAGTACTGGCAGGGCCTATTCGACTGGCTTAACGGTCCGGTGATGGACGCCGGTATGATCAGTCCGCTTGATCCGGATCTGGTACACATTACCGATAACCTCAACGAAGCCGTCGACATTGCGCTCAGCGGGCTGATGTAGGGCGAGGTGCCTGTCGTTGTAGTAATGAGAACGGCAGATTGATGCTATTTAACATCAGTCTGCCATCTAAACTGGGTATACTGATGCAAAAGACGAGGGCTAGGAGGTCGCGTATGTCTACTGCAACGGTTAAGCCTACGACGGTTCGCATCGAAGAGGGGCTCAAGGAGCAGGCGACTGAGTTCTTGGATTCGGTCGGCCTCAGCCTCAATTCCTATCTCAATCTTGCCGTTCGGCAGCTTGTAAATCAGCGAAAGATTCCTTTTGAGATTGTAGGAAGGGCGGAGGTGCCCAACGAGGCGACGAGGCGCGCCATGGTGATTGCCGAGGCTCATGAGTTGGGGATTCTGCCAGACGACAGCCCGTCATTCAATAACGCTGATGAGCTTATATCGTTCCTCGATGAGGGCTAGCGATGTTTGAGATTAAAGTCGAGGCTCAATTTAAGGTGGACTACAAACGAACGATGCGCATGCATCCGCAGCTAAAAAGTGAGTTTAAAGCGGCGGTTGCAGAGCTTGTGGCTCATGGGTCACTTCCGGCGGAGTATGGCGCCCACGAGCTCTCAAACCCGGGCGGAAACTACAACGGCCACATCGATTTCCACCTATCCGATGGCTTGGTCGATGTGGTCGTTCTTTATCTTCCCCATAAGACTAACCCAGTGATTAGGCTGGTGAGAATGGGCACTCATCAGGAGCTGTTTCAGGGTCCGCTGGGCTGATCGCCGATTTCCAAGTTGCGGTGGAATAGGGATTGATTTGCGGCTGATAAGCCAAAAACAGTCCCTATTCCACCGCAACTGATGTGGACGTCCCTAGCGAGTTGGCTGGTAGCGCGGGCAGTAGCTGATGGCGATGGCATCGACGCCTACGTGGGTCGCGATGGTGCAGCCGATGGGGCCGGTGCCGGCGTCTACGTAGTCCTGGCCCGCGAGCGCCTCGTTGACGAGCTCTTGTTCCTCAGCGGCACCGGTTGTGAGCACGCGTACGCTTGAACCCGGGTGCTCTGCCAAAAATGCGAGGCAATCGGCCATGGTGTTGGCGACGATGCGCTTGGCGCCGCGGCCCTTTTTGATCGCCTTGATCTCGCCCGACTGCCACTCCGGCGAAACGGCCAGGCGAATGTTGAGCATATGCGTGAGCTGGCCGGCGAGCTTGGGCGCGCGGCCGTTCTTAACGAGGTTCTCGAGCGTGCGGGGAATCAGCAGCAGGTGGGCGTCGGGCAGCGTCGCGCGGATCTGCGCCTCGGTTTCGTCCAGGCTGCGGCCATCTTCGCGCATGGCCCGCGCATACTCCACCAGCAGGCCCTCGGCGCCCGAGCCAGTGCGCGAATCGATGCAGCGAACGTCGAGCTCGTGGGTCTCGGCGACCAGGCATGCGTTGGAATAGCAGGCGGACCATTCGCTGCACAGCGAGATAAAGATCGCGCTGTCGTGGCCGTCAGCACGCACGCGGTCAAAGAGTGCCTTGAACTCGCCGGCACTCGGCTGCGAGGTGTGCGGCAGCTGCTCGGAGCCGGCCATGCGGGCGACGTACTCTTGGGCGGTAATCTGCACCTGGTCGAGCAGGTCCTCGCCCTCGATAATCACATGCAGTGGAATCACGTAAATGCCGAGCTCTTGGGCACGGGCGGGGGAGATGTCCGACGTGGAGTCGGTTATGATGGCAAAAGACATAATTGCACCTTTCGTTGGGGCGCTTTCGCGCCGCCTTCTGAGAGCAAAGTGCGACAAGTATAGTGGAGTTGCTCTATATTGCTAAGTTCAATTGTTGAATAGTCAACAGTTTGAAGTGTCGGTGTGGAAATCATCAACTGGGGAAGAGGGATGCCGATGGCGGCATTACAGCTATGCGAGCGGCCGATTGTGTTGTTCGATTTTGACGGCACGGTGGCAGATACGGGTCGGGCGGTGATGACCTCGACGCGCAAGACGCTTGCCGCGCGCGGGTTTTCGGAGGCGCAGATGGGTGACCTGCGTCGCATGATCGGGCCTCCGCTGTGGAAGAGCTTCCATGACTTTTATGGCTTTTCCCGCGAGGAGTCGCTCGTGGTGGCCGACGAGTACCGTGCCTTTTTTGATGAGCTGGGACCGGAAGAGTATCCCGTGTTCGATGGAATGCCCGAGCTGCTCGATGGCCTTGTCGCGCAGGGGCATCGCTTGGCCGTGGCGACGTCACGCATGGAGGCAAAGTGCATTGACATGGTGGGCGAGCTGGGGCTTTTGCAGTTTGAGGCGGTGGTTGGCATGAATCCACCGCAGGGGCGCGAGACCAAGGCCGATTCGGTTCGCGACGCGTTGGCGGCCTTGGGTGCGGCCGCGGACGATGCCGTGATGATCGGCGATCGCTTTAACGATGTGGAGGGCGCGCACGCAATGGGCGTACCGTGCATTGGTATCTATTCGGGCGCGGCGGCGCCGGGCGAGCACGAGGCGGCGGGTGCCGATGCAGTGGTGCACTCGGTGGCCGAGCTTGCTAAACTTTTCGCTATCTAATAGACGTAATGTGAGGGGCGGGCGTACCCGTCGCTCATTGGTAAGGAGGTCGTCCATGAATCAGGTGGAGCAGAGCGTTACCGAGTATGTCGACGAGGTCTGGGAGGACGTCGTCGCCGATATCGAGCAGCTGGTGAGTTATCCGTCCGTAGCCGTTGCTGCCGATGCGGAGCCTAGCGCGCCGTTTGGCCGCCCGGTTCGTGATGCGCTCGATTGCGCACTCGCCATTGCGCAAAAGCTCGGCTACCAGACGAGCGACGACGAGGGCTATGTGGGCATTGCCGATATCCCGGGTCGCGGCGACAAGCAGCTCGCGACCATCTGCCACGTGGACGTGGTGCCCGCCGGCCCCGGCTGGAACACCGACCCGTTTGCGATGGAGCGTCGCGAGGGCTGGCTGCTCGGCCGTGGCGTGATTGATGACAAGGGTCCGGCGGTGTTGTCGCTCTACGCCGGTGCCTACCTGCTCAAGCACGGCATTGTGCCGCGCTATACCTTCCGCGCGCTGCTGGGCTGCGATGAGGAAGTGGGCATGTCCGACGTTCACCATTATCTGGAGAATCACGCAGACCCCGACTTTTTGTTTACGCCCGATGCCGAGTTCCCGGTCTGCAATGCCGAGAAGGGCCAGTTTGGGGCGACGTTCGTGAGCCCCAAGATCGACGGCGGGCGCATCGTGTCGTGGAGCGGCTCCGAGGCGAGCAATGCCATTCCGTCGCAGTCCATCTGCGAGCTCGCGATTGCCGCCGATGAGCTGCCGGCGCCGGTCGAGAACGCCGATCGTCTGGAGATCACGGCGCTTGATAATGGCCATGCGCAGATTTTCGCCCACGGTATCGGTGGCCATGCTTCGATGCCCGAGGGAACGATCAATGCCGTCGGCCTGATCGTGTCGTATCTGCGCGAGGCCGAGGACGCGTTTGGTGCACGCGACGAGCGCCTGCTGACGCCTGCCGAGCATGAGTTCGTCAAGTTCCTGGCCTTTGTGCATGCGGACGCCTATGGCCGCGGCCTGGGTATCGACGCGACGAGCCCGGCGTTTGGCCCGCTTACCTGCAACGCTGGCGTCATCCGCGTGGCGGATGGCCATATTGAGCAGGTCATCGACGTGCGCTTCCCCGACAGCACGAGTGCCGATACTATCCGCGAGCAGCTCGACCCGCTCGTGGGCCGTTTTGGCGTGACGTGCCAGCTGGGTCGCGCGAAGGTGCCGTTCTCGGTGTCTGCCGACGATCCGGCCGTGAAGGCGCTTATTGATACCTATAACGAGTTTACGGGCAAGCATGCTGAGCCCTTTGCCATGGGCGGCGGTACGTACGCGCGCAACTTTGCCCGCGCCGTGTCGTTTGGCCCCGAGGAGACCGGTCTGGAGCTGCCCGCATGGGGCGGCCAGATGCACGGTCCCAACGAGTGCGCCAACGAGGAACAGCTCAAGCAGGCGCTCAAGATCTACATTGTTGCGATCCTCCGTTTGAATGAATTAGAGCTTTAAGGTTTCGCGGTTTCCCAATCTAAGTTGCGGTGGAATAGTTCCTAGAATGGGCCATTTGATGGCCAAGCAGGAACTATTTCACCGCAACTTTGTTTTTATTGGTGTAAAAGGCGGGTCATGCTTGGTGGCGGGTTTGTTATTCGTTTGTAAAGGCCGTGCTGCGCTTGCGGTAAGGGTCTATCAAATGACCGTAAGAAACCGCAGTTGGCGCTGGTGCTGCCCGATCGGGGTCGTATCTTTCCGAACAGCAAAGCGGGCAGGGTGCCCGCGAGTCGCATGTATGAAAGGAAGATCATGCTCGATCAGGCTTATTCTCGTCGTCAGTTCCTCGGCCTCGCTGGTGGTCTTGCCAGCATCGTCGGTCTCGGTCTCGTTGGTTGCGGCGGCTCCGGCGCATCCGACGCCGCCGACAAGGGTAGCGCCGCTGCTGCCGAGTCCGTCTCCGGCGAGGTGACCTACGACGGCGCCTCCTCGTTCCAGGCTCTCGTCGAGGCCGCTGCCGAGAAGTTCATGGATGCCAACTCGGACGTCTCCGTCTCCGGCTCGGGTAACGGTTCGGGCAAGGGCCTGACCGCTGTTGCCGCCGGCACCGTCACCATCGGCAACTCCGACGTCTTCGCCGAGACCAAACTCGAGGCCGACCAGGTCAAGAAGCTCGTCGACCACGAGGTTGCCGTCGTGGGCATGGGCCCCGTCGTCTCCAAGAACGTGACGGTCGACGACCTGTCCCTCGAGCAGCTCAAGGGCATCTTCTCCGGCCAGATCACCAACTGGAAGGAGGTCGGCGGCGACGACGCCAAGATCGTCGTCCTCAACCGCAAGGCCGGCTCCGGTACTCGCGCCACCTTCGAGGCTGCCGTCTTTGGCGACGAGGCTGTCGACTTTAAGGGCGACGCCGAGCTCGACAAGTCCGGCGACGTCCAGACTCAGATGGGCAGCACCGACAACGCCATCTCCTACCTCGACTTCTCGCACTTCGACGACTCCAAGTTCAACGCCATCAAGGTCGAGGGCGTGGAGCCCAAGAGCAAGAATGTCACCGACGGCTCCTTCAAGATCTGGGCGACCGAGCACATGTACTGTGCAAAGGACGCCGACGAGGCTACCAAGGCCTTCCTGGAGTTCATGCTTTCCGACGACGTCCAGGGCAAGCTCGTCGAGGAGCAGGGCTTCATCCCCGTCTCTGCCATGAAGGTCGTCAAGGACGCGAGCGGCAAGGTCTCCGCTAAATAAGTAGTCGCCCCCGGAAAGGTTTGCAATGGCAAAACAGCTGCCAAAGCGCGACCTTGAGAACGTGGGCCTGTGCGTCACGGGCGCGTGCGTAGCGCTCGTGACGCTTGTCGTTGCCGCGCTCATCTTTATGGTCGCCCAAAAGGGCCTCTCGGCTTTTGTCAAAGACGGCGTCTCGGTCGTCGAGTTTTTCACCGGCACCAAGTGGGACCTGGCCAACACGGCCGAAAACGGCCTGCCCTACACCGGCGCCCTGCCCCTGATCGTCACCTCGTTTGCGGTCATGGTGCTCTCCACGCTCATCGCGTTGCCCATCGCCATCGGCTCTGCCATCTTTGCGGTCGAGATCCAACCAAAATTTGGCTCCAAGATCTTTCAGCTGCTTATTGAGCTTTTGACCGGTATTCCCTCGGTCGTCTTTGGCTTGATCGGCTTTCACGTTGTCGTCGGCCTTATGAAGAGCGTTTTCCACGTGAGCACGGGCTTGGGTATCCTGCCCGGTGCCATCGTACTGGCCGTCATGATCCTGCCGACCATGACCACGCTTTCGGTCGACGGCCTGCGCGCCGTGCCCGACAGCTACCGCCAGGGCTCGCTCGCGCTGGGCTACACCCGCTGGCAGACCATCTGGCACGTGGTGCTCAAGTCCGCCATGCCGTCGCTCATGACTGCGGTCATCCTGGGTATGACCCGCGCCTTTGGCGAGACGCTCGCCGTGCGCATGGTTATCGGCGGTATCGAGGCCATGCCGACGTCGCTGCTGTCGCCGGCGTCCACCATCACCACCACGCTCACCACGTCCATGGCGGTCTACGCCGAGGGCTCGGCCCAGGACGACGTCCTGTGGGCACTCGGTCTGCTGCTGATGGGCATGAGCCTCATCTTCATCCTGATCATCCATCTCATTGGCCGCAAGGGGGCGGAGGCTCGTGGCTAGCACGCGCATCCACATCGACGAGGCGAGGCTCGGGCGTGTCCAAAAACAGGATCGCATCGCCACGGGCGTGCTGACGGCGATCGTCGCCATCGTCATGCTCATCGTCATCTCCATGGTGGCCTATATCCTGTTCGAGGGCATCTCGACGCTGTTCCAGCCGGGCTTTCTCACAGAGCCGTCGCGCGCCAACGGAACGCAGGGCGGCGTGCTCTACCAGCTGTTCGACTCGTTCTACCTGCTGCTGATCACTCTGATCATCTCGGTGCCCATCAGCCTAGGCGGAGCGGTCTTCCTGGTTGAGTACGCGCCGAACGGCCCTATCCGCGACATCGCCTCTACCGCCATCGAGACGCTGTCCTCGCTGCCTTCCATCGTCGTCGGCATGTTCGGCTTTCTGGTGTTCTCGGTGCAGCTGGGCTGGAAGTACTCCATTATCTCCGGCGCCGTCGCGCTTACCATGTTTAACATTCCCATCCTGGTGCGTGTGATCCAACAGGCGCTCGAGGACGTGCCGCAGGCCCAGCGCGATGCGTGCCTGGCTATGGGCCTCACTCGCTGGGAGGCCACGCTGCACATCCTGATTCCCAAGGCCATGTCCGCCATCGTGACCGGCATCGTGCTTTCGGCCGGCCGCGTCTTTGGCGAGGCCGCGGCGCTGCTTTTTACCTCGGGCATGAGCTCGCCGGTTCGTCTGAACTTCTTGAGCTTTAACCTGTCGAGCCCTACCTGCGCCTGGAACGTGTTCCGCCCCGGCGAGTCGCTCGCCGTGCATATCTACAAGATCTATGGCGAGGGCAGCCCCGAAGCCCAGCAGATCGTCTGGGGCACCGCTGCACTGCTGATGATTTGCGTGCTGCTGTTTAACGTAATCGCCCGCATTGTGGGCAAGCAACTGGCGAGGAAGATGACGGCCGAATGAGCGAGATGAATGTAACGCCCGCAACCGAAGCGGCATCGTCCGACACCCAGGACTTCCTGTCGAGCGTGGGGGAGAGCGAGAAGCGCGTGCGCGTGAGCGGCAAGGCCGTGAGCGACGAGGTCGTGCTCTCCACCAAGGACGTCAACGTGTACTATGGCGACCACCATGCACTGCACAATACGTCGCTCGACTTCCACAAGGGCGAGATCACGGCGCTCATCGGGCCTTCGGGCTGCGGTAAGTCGACTTTCTTGCGCAGCCTCAACCTTATGAATCGCGAGATTCGCGGCTGCCGCGTGGAGGGCGAGATCAACTACCGCGGGCGCAACGTGAACACCAAGACCGAAAACACCTACGAGCTGCGTCGCTCCATTGGCATGGTGTTCCAGCAGCCCAACCCGTTCCGCAAGTCCATTCGCGACAACATCACGTTTGCGCTCAAGCGCCATGGCATCACCGACCGCGACGAGCTCGACCGCATGGTCGAGGAGAGCTTGCGCGGCGCGGTGCTGTGGGACGAGGTCAAGGACAAGCTCGACAAGAGCGCCTACGCGCTTTCGGGCGGCCAGCAGCAGCGCCTGTGCATCGCGCGCACGCTGGCGCTCAACCCCGACGTGATCTTGTTCGACGAGCCCTGCTCGGCGCTCGACCCCATCTCGACGTTGGCGATCGAGGACCTTATGTCGTCGATTGTGGCCGAGCGCGCCATCGTCATCGTGACGCACAACATGGAGCAGGCGTCGCGCGTGTCCAACCGCACGGCGTTCTTCTACATGGGCGATATGGTCGAGTACGACGAGACCGACGAGATTTTCCAACGGCCCAAGGATAAGCGGCTGAATGATTACCTCACCGGCATGTTCTCCTAGTCCGGGACATGCTTGAGGCCCGCGGCGGCCACGGTTGCCGCGGGACTGATTGGAGAGGCGGGTCATCTCTTTTGCGAGATGGCCCGCCTTTTTGCTCTGCGACCGAATCGACCACCACAAAGGGGACAGGCACCTTCGTGGTGGTTTGGGGTGGGGCTCGCTGCTATCATGGACAACGTTGAATTTCTACGAAGGAGCAGGGCATATGGCGATTCTTTTGGGATGCGATTCCATCAGCCTAGAGTTTCCCACCAAGCATATTTTCGATAGCGTGACGCTCGGCGTGGGCGAGGGCGATCGCATTGGCATTGTCGGTAAAAACGGTGACGGCAAGTCGACGCTGCTGAGCGTGCTCGCCGGCACGCTGGAGCCCGATGACGGACGCGTGACGCACCGCCGCGGCACGACGATCGGTCTGCTCGGCCAAAAGGACAACCTGGTCGATACCGACACCGTGCATCATGCCGTTGTGGGCGACACACCCGAGTATGAGTGGGCGTCGAGTCCGCGTACGCGCCAGATTCTGGCTGGCCTAATTAGCGATGTGCCCTGGGAGGGCACGGTGGGCGAGCTTTCGGGCGGCCAGCGCCGTCGCGTGGACCTCGCGCGCCTGCTGATCGGCGACTATGACGTGCTCATGCTCGACGAGCCCACCAATCACCTGGACATGCGCACCATCAACTGGCTCGCGCGTCACTTAAAGGCCCGCTGGCAGCGCGGCCAGGGCGCGATGCTCGTGGTCACGCACGACCGCTGGTTCTTGGACGAGGTCTGCACCAGTATGTGGGAGGTCCACGACGGCCAGGTCGATCCCTTCGAGGGCGGCTACTCCGCATATATCCTGCAGCGCGTGGAGCGCGACCGCATGGCCGCGGTTACCGAGGAGCGCCGTCGCAACATGGCGCGCAAGGAGCTCGCGTGGCTGAGCCGCGGCGCCCAGGCGCGTTCCACTAAGCCCAAGTTTCGCGTTGATGCCGCTCGCGAGCTGATCGCCGACGTGCCGCCCGTGCGTGACGAGCTGGAGCTCAAGCGCCTCGCCGTGAGCCGCCTAGGCAAGCAGGTTATCGATGTGGTCGACGTGGACGCCGGCTATGCGGATGCCGATGGCGCGCCCAAGCAGGTACTCTCCGACGTGACCTGGCTCATTGGTGCGGGCGACCGCTATGGTCTTTTGGGCGAGAATGGCGCTGGCAAGTCGACGCTGCTCGACGTGATCCAGGGCAAAATTGCGCCCACGCGCGGCCGCGTGAAGATTGGCCAGACAGTGCGCTTTGGCGTGCTGTCGCAGCAGCTCGAGGAGCTCGAGCCCTTCATGGGCGACACGATTCGCGAGGTGCTCAGCAACTATAAGAAGTACTACGTCATCGACGGCAAGGAGACTTCGCCCGAGAAGCTCTGCGAGCGTCTGGGCTTTACGACGCAGCAGCTCTGGAGCCGCATCGGCGATCTTTCGGGCGGCCAGCGCCGTCGCCTGTCGCTGCTACTGACAATCCTGGACGAGCCCAACGTGCTCATCCTGGACGAGCCCGGCAACGACCTGGATACCGACATGCTGGCGATTGTCGAGGATCTGCTCGACGGTTGGCCCGGCACGCTGATCCTGGTGACGCACGACCGCTTCTTGATGGAGCGCGTGACCGACCAGCAGTGGGCGCTGCTCGACGGCCACCTGACGCATATGCCCGGTGGCGTGGACCAGTACCTTCGCCTGTGCAACGCTACCGCCGAGGGCGAGCCCGTGGGCGCGCCGAGCGCCAAGACCGGCACGTTTGACACCGGTGCCGCGGCTGCTGCGGCCGAAAAGCCCAAGTCGAGCGGTCAGCCCAACGGCCTGTCCAACGCCGAGCGTCAGAAGCTCCGCCGCGAGGTGAGCTCGCTCGAGCGCAAGATGGAGACGCAGCGCGCCCGCGTTGAGGAAGCCGAGGCAGCAATGGCCCAGGTCGACCCCACCAACTACACGGCGCTGGGCGAGCAGCAGGCAAAGATCGACGAGGCTCACGCCGCCATGGACGAGCTGGAGATGGCGTGGCTCGAGGCGAGTGAAAAGCTCGAGGGCGAGGAGTAGACGAGGATGATCAAAGCCGCGTTTTTCGATATCGACGGTACGCTGCTGAGCTTTAAGACCCACCGGATTCCGGCGTCGGCGCAGCAGGTGCTCGACAGCTTTCGCGAGCAGGGGATTGCGTGCGTGATCGCCACGGGCCGTCCGACCTACCAGATGCCGGACTGGCTGTTCGACCTGGGCTGGGATGCGTACATTACGCTTTCGGGCCAGCACTGCTTTGATGCCGAGGGGGTTTACCGCAGCTGCCCGATCGATCCGGACGACGTCGCGGTGATTGTGGACCAGGTGGCGCAGGGGTGCTACGACTCGCTGTGCATGCAGGGCGAGAACTCGTTTGTGAACCGCCTGTCCGAGCGCGTGGTGACGGCTGGCAGCAACGCGGGAATCGTCTACCACGAGGAGCCGTTTGAGCACGCCTTTGACGCACCGGTCTACCAGTTCTGCGCCTTTGTGGACCCGGCCGACGAACATATCGTGACCGACGCCGTGTCGCATTCGCTCACCACGCGCTGGTGCGACCTGTTCTGCGACATTATTCCCGCTAACGGCGGCAAGGACCTGGGCGTGGCGGCGACGCTGGAGCGCCTGGGCATCGACGCGAGTGAAGCAATTGCCTTTGGCGACGGCGAGAACGACCTGTCGATGTTCTCGGCCGTGGGCACAAGTGTGGCCATGGGCAACGCGCAGGACACGGTGAAAGCTGCGGCGACCTATGTGACGACCGCCGTGGACGACGACGGAATCTACAACGCCGCGAAGCACTTTGGACTGTTATAACTGCGGCTCGGCACTTAGGGATGCTCCTTTTCTGCCGGCAGCTGGGGGACACTCCTTGCGGGGCGTCCCCATTTTGTTTTCGTCCCGCACGTTTTGTGAAACACGGCTAACTTTTAGGCAAAGTAGTAAGACATGGGCAACTTTTGCGGTAAAGTAAATCAAGCAAAAGTATCCAAAGGCTAACTAGAAGCCATCGCGAAAGGCGGCCCATGGCCCTGCGTGAATCCGGAGAAGACTATCTCGAATCTATTTATGTGCTCTCGAAGCACCAAGGCATCGTTCGATCGATTGACGTTGCCGAATACCTGGGCGTAACCAAGGCAAGCGTCTCCAAGGCCATGGCGACGCTGGAGAACAGCGGCTATGTCGAAATGGGCAAGCGCGACGTTCATCTGACGGAGCGTGGTCTGGAGGTCGCTCGCCAAATGTGGGAGCGCCACTGCTTTTTCGTGCGGTTGCTCGAGGAGGCCGGTGTTTCGGCGGATGTCGCGTCGCAAGAGGGCTGCCACATGGAGCATTGCCTGAGCGAGGAGAGCTTTGAGAAGCTACGGGCGATGTTGGGCCGGGAAGATGTAGCGGGTCCAACAACAGAAGCCTAATTGGACCCCCAGTAGCGCGGAGTTCACGCAAAGCGCGAACCAGCGACTGGGACCAGCGGCCCTTTCGGCCAAGTCCATTTCAGCAAGGGAACCCTGCCAGCAAGCGATGCCCAAGAACCGCCTGCGATGTTACCGCAGGCCGGGACCGGGCTTGGTTTTGAAAACACTCCGCAGCGCGAGGCCCGCCTTTCCGTTGCTCCGCAGGAGCAGGAAAGACGGGCCTCATGCGCGAGGACGTTTTCAAAACCAAGCCCGGCCCCGGCTGGAGGGACCACAGGCGCTACAGGTTCTTGACACCCATCGCGCGCATGGCGTTCAGGATGGCGATGATCGCCACGCCTACGTCGCCGAACACGGCAAGCCACATGTTGGCGATGCCCAGCGCTGCCAGCACAAGGATCAGCAGCTTAATGCCCAGCGCAAAGATGATGTTCTGCCAAACAATCGCCATGGTCTTGCGTGCCACGCGGATCGCGCGGGAAATGTTGGACGGCTTGTCGTCCATGAGCACGACATCGGCGGCCTCGATCGCAGCGTCAGAACCCATAGCGCCCATGGCAATGCCCACATCGGCGCGCGTAAGCACGGGCGCATCGTTGATGCCGTCGCCCACAAAGGCGAGCTTGCCCTTGCCACTCTCGGTTGCAAGCAGCGCCTCGACGCGCTCGACCTTATCGCCCGGCAGCAGCTGCGCGTGGAACTCGTCGAGACTGAGTTGCTTGGCCACAGACGCCGCAACCTCCTCGCGGTCGCCCGTGAGCATGACGGTGCGCTTGACACCGGCGGCGTGCAGGTCGCGAATCGTTTGCTCAGCATCGGCCTTGACGGTGTCTGCAATCACGATGTGGCCGGCGTACACGCCATCAACGAGCACATGCAGAATCGTTCCGATGACCTCGCAATCGGGCGCTTCGACTCCGGCCGCGGCGAGCATCTTTGCGTTGCCAACGACGACGTGCTTGCCGTCGATGGTTGCCGTCACGCCATGGCCCGCGTCGTTGGTGGAGTCGCTTACGCGCTTGGGGTCGACCTCGCCCTGGTGGGCGACACGTACGGACTGCGCGATGGGGTGATCGGAGAACGACTCAGCAAGGGCTGCGACTTCGAGCAACGACTGCTCGGTATAGCCGGCCTCGGGGTGTACCGCGACCACCGAGAACGTGCCGTTGGTGAGGGTGCCCGTCTTGTCAAAGACGACGGTGTCCACGTCGGCGAGCGTCTCGAGGTAGTTAGAACCCTTGATGAGAACGCCCAGCTTGGACGCGCCGCCGATGCCGCCAAAGAAACTGAGCGGCACGCTGATCACCAACGCGCACGGGCAGCTGACGACCAAGAAGGTCAGGCCGCGCAGAATCCAGTCGGACCAGGCACCGGTGACCAGGCCACCGCCGAGCGCGAGCACCGCGGCAGCGCCGGTGACGGCGGGCGTGTAGATGCGGGCAAAGCGCGTGATGAAGTTCTCGGTGCGTGCCTTCTTTTCGCTGGCATTCTCCACGAGCTCCAGGACGCGTGCGACGGTGGACTCGCCAAAGGGCTTGGTGGTGCGCACGTGGATGAGCCCAGTCATGTTGATGCAGCCGCTGATGATATCGTCTCCGGTTTTGGCCGGGCGGGGGACCGACTCACCGGTAAGGGCGGCGGTGTCGAGCTGGGTTTCGCCCTCGACGATGACGCCGTCGATAGGCACGCGCTCGCCGGGCTTGACCACGATCACGGTGCCGACCGCGATGTCATCGGGGAAGACCTGTTCGAGTGAGCCGTCGGGTTGCTCGACGTTGGCGTAGTCGGGCGCGATGTCCATCATGGCGCTGATCGATTTACGGCTCTTGCCCACGGCGTATGCCTGGAACAGCTCGCCGACCTGGTAGAACAGCATGACGGCGGCGCCTTCGGCCATGTGCGGGTCGGTGTCGGGGAAGAGCACCATGGCAAACGCGCCGATGGTCGCGACGGCCATGAGGAAGCTCTCGTCGAACGCCTTGCCGCGGCGGATGTTGTTGTATGCCTTTTGGAGCACGTCGTAGCCGGCAATCAAAAAAGGCACGAGGAACAGTGTGAAGCTGGCGTAGATGTCGCCCGGGGTGCCGAATGCGGCAGTGAGGGTGCCGAGCTCATCGAGGGCGTACACCACCGCAAAAATGCCTAGCGCTACCAGGATACGATTGCGCTTATGCTCAAGGGACTCTTTCTTCTTACGCTTCTTCTTTTTCTTTTTGGGATCGGCGGTGGTCATGACTCGTATCCTCCCATTTGAATGTATGAACACTCGCTCATATAATTTCGCGAGCAAAGGCCGCGGCAATCGCGGCCTTGCAGGTTGGCGTAAACCTGGGCTAGAGAATGATCTCGCAGTCCGGCTCGGCGTCGGCCGTAAACTCTACAACGCGGTTGAGCACCTCGTCGAACTCAGCATCATCAGCCTCAAGCGTCAGCTTCTGGGTCATAAAGTTGACGGACACGGATTTGACGCCCTCGAGCTTGGCCAGCTCGTCCTGAAGCTCACGCGCGCAGTTGGCGCAGTCGATCTCGTCGAGTTTAAACTGCTTTTTCATGGTGGGTTCCTTTCTCTGTATTTGCGGCTTGGGTTCAGGCCGCGCTGGTACCGTGGTTGGTCGCTATTCGCAGATGTGGCTCATGCCTTGGTTGAGCATGGTGTAGACGTGGTCGTCGGCGAGCGAGTAGAGGATATTGCGCCCGTCGCGCCGGAATTTAACCAGGTGCGACTGCTTGAGTGTGCGCAGCTGGTGCGACACCGCGGACTGCGAGGTTTCGGTCGCTTCGGCGATGTCTGCCACGCAGAGCTCGCGGCCCATGAGGGCATAGAGGATCTTGATGCGCGTGGTGTCGCTGAAGACCTTGAACAGGTCGGCGAGGTCGTAGAGAAGCTCCTCGTCGGGAAGGTCCTCGGGCGAGCAGGTGGTCGGGATCGCGGGTTCGGTGGCCTCGATGTCGAGTTTCGTTTCATCAACGCGGATGCTCATTGCAATATCCTTTCATATGAACATGCGCTCATATAATTTACTTTCGATTATATGAGTGCATGTTCATATGTCAATGACGTTCAGGTAATTCGTTGTACAAAATGATGGGGAATAGTGGACGAGATCCCGGACTGAGCGTTTTTTGATAGTCGATGCCAAGGTGGGTACCCTCGTGCCGTGCAAAAAATGGAGTATTCTGCAACTATAGGGGGTCCGCTAATTTATTGCAGGTCATATAATGCAGTTCAAGAGTTATCTTAGGGTGTTAATCCGATGAGTTCTTCCTCAAATGTTGCCTAACGCTCTCACGCAAGAGTGATTTCGCTTCACATTTGGATCCACTCGAGGGTGATAGACACCCGACCCTGCTGAATACTCGCAATTTTGCACGTCGCTAGGGTACCCACCTTGTTAGCCGGCCTAGTCTCCGGCCCCGAAGACCCTGCCCTCGGGCGCGAGGCTGCTTGTTTGGGCAAATGATGGGCTGTCGGATTCGACAGTCTGCATGTCATCGATTGCCGGAACTTCATTAATTGTCGGGTCATCCAGCGTGATGCCTTCGAGCGTTGCTTTTTCGAGGTCGATTCGTTGACGCTCTTCGGAATCCTGGCGAAGCTGCTTCTGAATTCGCTTTTTCTCTTTTATAAACCTTCTGAGCACAAACTGTCTCAGGTCCTCTTGCATGATTTGAAAGTCTTTTGGCAGACGCGAGGGGCGTACGCCCTCTTTCCGCTGGATTGCTTCCATGACCCTAACAAAAGAGCTGGCATGCATAAAGGAATAACGGCTGACGGTGATGATTCCGTACCCCATGGACGCAAGTGCATTCTTGCGCTCCTCATCGATGGCGCGGTCTTCTTCCGCGTCATGATAAAAACCGTTGTATTCAATGTCTGTGCGAGATTTCTTTAGATACGCATCCATAAAGAACTTTTTGCGTCTCGTGAGATTCTTTGCGGCAGTGGTGACCTGCACCTCGTAATCGGTCTCAATTCCCTTAATACCAAGCCCTCCTTCGCTTTTGGGCAGCGTTAGCATCATGACAAATGCCGTTTCCATGGGAGACCGGCATCCGTCGCGCACACATTGGATCGCCTTTCGGGCAAGGGCCAGACCGTCGCATCTGGTAATGGAATTAAAGAACTGCTTTAACCTCTCGGTCGAGGTGAGCGCGAAACGCTCGGTATAGGAGGTGGAAGAGTCGGTTCCAAGGGAGTAAGCGCTGCACAATTCAAAGTAGTACTCCACCAGTTCGCGAAAAGGGAGATAGGTGGCGGCCTGAAGTGCGCAAAGCTCAACGCTAACAATGAAGATGCCATCTTTGAGCTCTATAAAGCGTGAGTTCGAGAATCGTTTTGAAGAAACGTGGCATTGACAGTTCATTGCATAGCGCGCATTCCTGCGATCAAACACCATCACCTCGAGGGAATCATTTGCGTCGAGGGAAACATCATGTTTGGTGAGCCATTCTGCGGCTGCGTCAAGGAGCGTTCCGGTGGGACATGATCCGTAAATCGCGGCAGGGCTACAGGACTCGATGCCTTTCGCAGACACCGAATGCGCGACCTGGTAGACCGCTTTTGCAGTGGTATGTGACAATACGATACTCATGATATATATCGTGTCAGCTAATGCCGTGTTGACGGCGCTGAGTGGAAAAGCCGTTTTAGAGGTCTAACCAAATGCTGTCCAAAAGCTTGACGCAATTATGAGTTGGTATGCCCTAAATAAAAGTTTTCGCAGCTTAGCTATAGCATATAAATACTCAATTGCCGCACATTTGATAGTGATGCATCACCATCCGACAACGAATTACGTGTCGGGAATTGGCCGAAATCGTTCAAAATGAGGGTTCAGAATTTGTGATGGCAGATCTATCTGTGGAACGTAGGGCGGCCCCGCTGCGGGATTTCCCGCTGCGAGGCCGCTCGTGATCTACGCCGGAGTTTGTCGTAGACGTTTCTACTTGGCAAACAGGTTCTTGAGGTTGAACTCGGCCTGAACCGTGCGGAGCATGAGGTCGGTGTCGTCCAGGCCCAGATGCTGCTCGTTGGCGTCGGCGGCGAGGGTTCCACGGCGGCGCGCCCAGTTCTCGAGCGCGGCGGGGGCGGATTCGCGGGGGAGCGAGCGGATGTCGGCATCCAGGCTGCGGCAGATCTGGCGCGAGTCGATGACGATGATCTTGCCGGCGCGGCGTGCCTCGGCGTAGCCGTCCAGGTGGATCTTGAACCAGCTGTCCTCAAAGGCGGCGTTGTGTGCCATGTACGGGTACTTCTTCATAAGCTTGAGCAGCTGCTTTTGCAGCTCTTTGTTCTCGCGGAAGGGCGTTTTGCCGTCGATGTCGTCCCAGGTGATGTGGTGGATATTCGACAGCGGCACGTCCTCGCCGCGATAGATGTCGGGCAGGCCGCAGTAGTGCGCCTCGGCGTCATGCGGCACGGCGTCGCTGGTGAGCTCCATGATTTCCCAGCCCACGTTGATGATGTAGCCGCGCTCGGGTGCACGGCCGGTGGTCTCGATATCGATACCGAGCACGGTGCCTTGGATGGGCTTGCGCGCGTAGGCGACGCCGAGCGCGTCGCGGTCGCCGCGGATTTCGCGCATGACGGACGCGGCGGTGCGCTTTTGCATCTTGCCGATGGCGGCGCAGGTGTCGGCATCGGACAGGCCGCGCGAAAGCGTCGCGGGCGTCACGTTGCGCAGGCGTGCCTCGCCAATCTGGTCGCACAGGTCGCGGTTGCGGTCGGCCAGGTCGCGCACGGTGGCAAAGTCGAAGCCGGGGTCGCCCTCGGCGGTAAAGTACTCGGTCTCGAGCACCTTAAGGGCCTCTTCGCCCTTCTGGCGCTCGGACTCCATGGCGCCGTGATCGCCATAGATAAACATGGGGATAAACGGCTGGCGCTCGTATTCGAGTGCTTGCGAAACGTTCATATAACTGCTCCTTGGATGGGCCGAGTCGTGCGGCTCAGGGTCATTAAGATGTGGCGAGATGATAGTTTACCATGGGCAACTATTGGCATCGCGCCTAGGATAACTACAATACCCTAGTTGACCGCTAGGACTTTTACAATGCTGCCGAAAGACACGAAAGGTTCCATCCGTCATGGGTTTGTTGATTGATATTCTGCTCGACGCCGGTAAGGACACGCTCTCGCTGGTGCCGTTTTTGTTGGTGACATATCTGGCCCTCGAGACGCTCGAGCATGTTGCGGGCAACCGCGTTAACGGCGCCATCAAGCGCGCCGGTGCTGCGGGCCCCGTGGTTGGCTCGTTGCTGGGCATGGTGCCGCAGTGCGGCTTTTCGGCAATGGCGGCCACGCTGTACGCCGGTCGTGTCGTGACCTTGGGCACGTTGGTGGCGGTGTTCCTTTCGACCTCCGATGAGATGCTGCCGCTGTTGCTCGCCGAGCAGGTGCCCGTGCAGACCATGGCGATGCTTTTGGCTTCGAAGGCACTGATCGCGCTAGTCACGGGCTTTATCGTGGACGCCGCCATTCGCGGCCTGCGTCGTAACGCCCGCGCGCATGCGGCGATTCGTCGTACCGTGTTGGGGACCACTGTCAATCCGGCGCACGTTAACTGCGCGCATGACGACCACAGCGGCGGTGACATCATCGACGAGGTGGCCGAGGCGGGCGTGAGCGCCGATCACATCCATGAGCTGTGCGAGCGCGACCATTGCGGTTGCGATGAAGACGAGGACGAGTACGAACACGGACATGGACACGATCACGGTCATGGGGGCGAGCATGAACACCATGATGGCCACG
This sequence comes from uncultured Collinsella sp., assembly GCA_958431945.1. Taxonomy (GTDB): domain Bacteria; phylum Actinomycetota; class Coriobacteriia; order Coriobacteriales; family Coriobacteriaceae; genus Collinsella. Next base: position 23,846 of record CAUASQ010000008.1, read on the forward strand.
GTCACTCCCACTCTCACGAGAGCGCGCCCCTCCTGTCGATTATTCGCAGCGCCATCTCGCACACCGTGCAGGTATCGGTATTCATTTTTCTGGTGACGCTGATTCTGGTCGCCGTGCTCGAGACCTTCGGCGAGTCCGCGATCGAGCAGTTCCTGCGTGGCAACGAGACACTCGCCGTCCTGGGTTCGGCGCTTGTCGGCCTGATCCCCAACTGCTCGGCCAGCGTCGTCATTACGCAGCTGTACCTGGAGGGCGCGCTACAGCTGGCGCCGATGCTCGCCGGCACGCTCATCTCTGCCGGTGTGGGCTACCTGGTGCTGTTCCGCACCAACCGCAGCGCTCGCGAAAACGCCGTGTTCCTGGTCATGATGTACGTCATCGGCGCTGGCTGGGGCCTCGTCCTATCTGCCTTTGGCCTCTAAGTAGGCCTAACAAAACGGGCTTCAAAATAGCCATGCACGGCGCTTGCACAATGCGGCGACGCATGGCATTTTGAAGCTCGTTTTTTTGTTGAGCCATGGATCCTGAGCGCTCACACAGCCCAAAACAAAAAGGTAGATTTTTAGGCATGTCCCAAAAATCTACCTTGGTTAGCGCAGCAGCTCGGTGAGGTTGCGCTTAAAACGAGCGCGGTCTTCGCTGGTAAATGCCGCCGGTCCGCGAGTGCGTCCGCCGGCGCGGCGCACCTTCTTTTCCTCGTGGCGAATAAACAGCTGCATGTCGATGGTCGCTTTGTCGTAGACGCGCCCGCGCACACCGATGGCGGCAGCATCGCGGCCGAGCACCATGCTCGCCAGGCCAATGTCCTGCGTCACGACCACGTCGCCCGCCTGCAGGCGTTCGACAATGGCA
>CAUASQ010000009.1 GCA_958431945.1 uncultured Collinsella sp.
CGGCGCGGGCACACGGGCCACGCCATCGGCATAAAACGAGCGTGGATTTTCTCCCACTTTGAGCGTTCGAGTGCGCTCTAAACGGGAGAAAATCCACGCTCGTTATCTCGGTGGGAGAAAATCCACACTCATGAATGTGACAAAGGGACTGTCCCTTTGTCACATCCGGGACTGGCCCTAGACCGGCTTGACCTCCAGTTTTATCCCCTCGGCGCAGGAGTCGCCCAAAACATCCGAAAGGCCCCAGGTCGCATATAGCGGCAAATAGAGAACCGCTCCGTTGCGCTCAACGTTGCCTCTCGAGAAAACAATCCCGAGCCTTACGCCATATTCAGCCGTATCAAGCACATGACCGAGCGCAGCGTGCGCGTGGTAATAGGAGCCCGATTTAACCTCGATCGGAACAGCCGTCCCATCCGGTCCATCGACCACAAAGTCCACTTCACCGCGCTTTTTTGTCTGATAGTAGTAAAGCTGGCGATTTTGGGCAGCCAGCTGCTGGGCCACCACGTTTTCGTAAATGCCGCCCAGATTGGGCTCCTTGCTATCAAGATACGCCGCTTGGGCGACTCCAACGGGGTAGCGCGCCATCAACATGCCCGTATCCGATTGATATAGCTTGAACTGCGATGGCCGTGCCGTCTTGAGCAGGGGCGATTTTGGCTCGGTTACGATATCGGCTTTGAGAGCAACGCCGGCATCGGCAAGCCATACAAAATCTCGCTGATACTTCTCGTAGTGAGCCTTGGGGTCAATGGAATTGAGCACGAAGCGCTTGTTTTCGCCCTCGAGCATAATAGGGAGCTGATCGTAGATGCTCTGCACCTGAAGGGCTCGCCCGCTTGCATACTTGGAGATATCCCGTCGGTACTGTTCGTTGAGCTCTGACTGCAGCTGACGAACAGAGGCAAGGTCGCCCCGCGTGTCAAGGAAACGCTGCACGACCTCTGGCATTCCGCCGACAACGGTATAGGTCCTGAAGTTTGCCATCATCGCGTCATGAATGTAACCAGGAATGGGCTTCTCGTTGATGCACGCGTCGCGTATCGTTTGGCGAGCCCCTTCGCTCACCCCGATTGCCCAGCAAAACTCCTCGAAATCGAGCGGGAACATCCTAAGCTCGTGAACATATCCCACGGGATAGGATCTGACGCCCTTGAACTGAGTCCCGAGCATTGACCCCGAAAACGCCCAGTGGCAGCGCCCATCCTCAACAAGGAACTTTGCCATCGTCATGATGTCGGGGGCCTCTTGGACCTCATCGATAAACACGAGCGTTTTGCCCGGCGCTATCGACTTTCCCGAGAGAAGCGTCACCCTGCTGATGAAATCATCGGCATCCCGCGCCTCGAGAAGAGCGTCTTTTGCCTGACGATTTTCCATGAGATTGAGCTCGATGTAGGTTGCATGGCTGGCTTTGCCAAATGCGCGAATCGAATAGCTTTTGCCGATCTGGCGAGAACCCGTGATGAATAAGGCCTTTTGCTCGGCAGACTTCAGCCAACGCTCCAGCTCTGCCGCTATTTTCCTGCGCAGCATAGGCTCTCCCCTCAGTGTCATCAAATGAAATGCAAAGTTTTATGCGCTTAATTATCGATGAAATGTAGGATTTTTAGAACCTAAAATCGGATGAAATGCAGAGATTTAGGATTATAAGCAAAAAGAAGGGGCAGCCCCGGCGAATGTGACAAAGGGACTGTCCCTTTGTCACATTGCGCTCGACTACTCGTCGACGATCTCGGCAAGCCAGACGTTCAGCGTATCGACCTCGGGGCAGCAGAACTTTGCCGTACCGGGCTCGTTGCCAGGCACGGTTCCGCCATAGCGCAGGATATCGATATAGGGAAAGCCCACATGGCAGGCCATGGCACACATCTTGCCGCGGTCTCGGTCGAAGTCGAAGACGTCACCCGGCTTGTGCCCGTGATGGCAGCGGCATGTGCCCAGCTGGTCCACGCAGCTAATGCGAATACGTGGGCGCCTGCCGCGCGGGGCACCGAGCGGCTTGTTCTCGCCCGCCGCCTCGGTGCTGCTCTCGTCGGCGTTACTCATGGTCAATCACATCCAGGCAGGCCTCGATGGGAAGGCCGGCGGACTTATCCTCCTGGTCGGCATTGCGCTCGATGAGCTCCGCTACCACACGCATGGCATCGCTCGTCGCGCGCTGCAGGCTCCAACCGGCCATAACGCGGCCGACAAGCACCGCCGAGAACGTGTCGCCCGTGCCCGGAAAGTAGACCGGAATCAGCTCGAAGGGAATCGTGAAGTACTCCCCCGCCACATGGTCGTAACCGATGACGACATTCGCACCGTCGACCACAGCGCTCGTAATGACCACCGACTTGGCGCCCAGGACACGCACGGCATCCACAAGAGCGCGGCCCTCATCGGGCGTGATTTGCTCGGCAATGGGCGTATCGGTGAGCAGGCAGGCCTCGGTGTAGTTTGGCACCGCATAGTCGGCGCACTCGAGCAGGCTGCGCATGAGACCGATCGTGGACTCGGGCACGCCGGCATAGAGCTTGCCGTTGTCGCCCATGATGGGGTCGACGAACACCTTGGTGCCCTTTTGCGCGCGACGGTGGCAGAAATCCGAAATGATGCGCGTCTCTTCCTCGGTCACGATAAAGCCGGTGGAGATGGCGTCGAACTCAAAGCCGAGCTCCTCCCAAATGGCGAGGCTCTGGCGCACGTACTCGGTGGTGTCATGGATGTAGAACTTGGGATAGTTGAGCGTATCGGACACCAGCGCCGTCGGCAGGTTATGGATACGGTAGCCCATGTGCGACAGCACCGGCAGCATGGCGGAGAGCGCGACCTTGCCGTAGCCGCACATATCGTTGATCAGCAGCAGCTGAGTATTCTTCATGAGGGTCTCCCTTGGTTCGGGCACGGCGCGGCAGCGCCACAGTGCGACTAAGTGTAGCGCAGGGGACGTTGTGAGCGGGCGCTACGGTCGCGAAGAGCGCATTGTTGCGAAAAGGTTTCGGAAATGGTGGGCTGTTTGCTCCATCGCAGCCTAGTTGATAGTCGTTGGGGACGTTCTTAAATAACTAGTCAAACAAGAACATCCCCAACGACTACCGAAGCGGACCGTGCCGGAATCACAGGTTGAGGACGGACAGCGAAAACGCTCCTAGGCGAGCAAGGTGGCGTGAAAGAGGAGGGCATAGGCCTTGTGGCCATGCCCGACGATTGAACGCCAGATTGCCGCTTAGGAGCGTTTGCAGCGTCGGCCGGTTACGGCGTTTGGTAAAACGCCGTAACTATAAGGTCATGCCGCCGAAGTTGAAAGGCAGATTGCCGCTCTGGCGGGTTTGCAGCGTCGAGCCGTTACGCGGTTTGGTAAAACCGCGTAACCACTAGTTTGGTACCTTGACATTCATTTCTCATGCTCCTAGATTGGTTAGGCACAAAACAATTCCACTACCTAACTAAAGAAAGGAGCAACACTAATTCATGTGCGATGAACCTCTTAACCTTTGTTCGCACGAGCCCGACGGCGACCCGTCACAACCGGCGGATGCACCCGAAGTGGTTAGCTCAGAAGACAAGCTTGCCAAGCGCATCCTCAATGGCCTGGGCTTTTGCGGCCATTACATGCATTTTCATGGCGGAGGCGTGTCCGGCAAGGCGCCCATCATCTGCCTGCTGGCCAAGCAACCCGGCGGCGAGATGTCGCAGCAGGAACTCGGCATGCACTTTGACCTCAAGCCGGGGTCGCTTTCCGAGATCCTGTCCAAGCTCGAGCTCAACGGCCTCATCGAGCGCAGCCGTAACCCCAAGGATCGACGGCAGCTCACCATTCGCCTGACCGAAACCGGCCGGGAAAACGCCCGCATCGACCAGGCAGCCCGCATTCGCTTTAGAGAGCAGGCCTTTGGTGCGCTCACCCACGACGAGCGCGAGCAGCTCGCCGAAATGCTCGAGAAAATCCGTGTAACCTGGGAGGAACTGGATGATTAAAACCCTCATGGGCAGCATCCGCGACTATATGAAAGTCACTGTTGCCACGCCATTGCTCGTGCTTGGCGAGGTACTCTGCGAGATGCTGATTCCATTTATCACTGCCAACCTGATCGACGCCATCAAAGACGGCGCCACCGTAGCCGAAATGCTTCCCACCGCGGGCCTTTTGGTGCTCATCGCGCTGACGTCGCTTGCTTTTGGTGCCGCTGCCGGCGTCACCTGCAGCCATGCGAGCTGCGGCTTCGCCAAGAACCTGCGTCACGACCTGTTCTACAAGATCCAGACGTTCAGCTTTGCCAACATCGATGAGTTCTCGAGCTCCTCGCTCGTCACGCGCCTGACCACCGATATCAACAACGTGCAGCAGGCCTTTATGATGATCATCCGTATCGCCGTGCGCGCGCCGCTGGTATTGATCTTCGCCTTTACCATGGCGTTTTTCATGGGCGGCAGCGTCGCCATGGTCTACCTGGTCATCATTCCGCTGCTGGGCTTTGGACTGTTCTTTATCATCTTTAAGGTGCGCCCCATCTTCTCGCGCGTGTTCCACAAGTACGATGCCCTTAACGAGTCCGTCGAGGAAAACGTCACCGGCATGCGCGTGGTCAAGAGCTATGTGCGCGAAGACTTTGAGAAGGAGAAGTTCGCGACCGCCGCGCGCGACGTCCAGATGGACTTCACCCGCGCCGAGAAGCTGCTCGCCTTTAACAACCCCATGATGAACATCTGCGTCAACGGCGCGTTTGTCGTCATCATCTACCTGGGCTCCAAGCTCATCATCACGAGCCAGGGCACGCTGTTCGACGTGGGTCAGCTCTCCTCGACCTTTACCTATGGTTTCCAGATTCTCATGAGCCTGATGCAGCTGTCGATGATCTTTGTCATGGTGACCATGGCCGACGAATCGGCACACCGCATTGCCGAGGTGCTGGCCGCCGAGCCCACGATCGCCGATCCCGCCGAGCCCGTGCTCGAGGTTGCCGACGGTTCCATCGACTTTGACCACGTGAGCTTTAAGTATTCCAAGCATGCGAAGCGCCAGGCGCTCGACGATATCGACCTGCACATTACGAGCGGCGAGACCATCGGCATCATCGGCGGCACCGGCTCGGCCAAGTCCACGCTCGTTAACCTCATCGCCCGCCTGTACGACACCACCGAAGGCGCTGTGCGCGTGGGCGGCGTGGACGTGCGCGACTACGACCTGGACGCGCTGCGTCACCAGGTCGCCATGGTGCTGCAGAAAAACGTGCTGTTTAGCGGCACCATCGCCGAGAACCTGCGTTGGGGCGACCCGAACGCCACCGACGAGGAAGTCCGCGAGGCAGCGCATCTGGCCTGCGCCGACGAGTTTGTCGACGGCTTCCCCAAGGGCTATGACACCTGGATCGAACAGGGCGGCTCCAATGTTTCCGGCGGTCAGAAGCAGCGCCTGTGCATTGCGCGTGCCCTGCTGCGTCGCCCCAAGATCTTGATCCTGGACGACTCCACCAGCGCCGTCGACACCAAGACCGACGCCAAGATTCGCGCAGGTCTGGCAAGCTATCTGCCCAACACGACCAAGATCATCATCGCCCAGCGCATCAGCTCCGTGCAGGACGCAGACCGCATCATCGTCATGGAAGGCGGCCGAATCGCGCAGATCGGCAACCATGACGAGCTGCTTAAGACGAGCGAGATCTACCGCGAGACCTTTACCTCGCAAAACAAGATGTCTGCCGAGGGCGAAGGGGCCGTCGAGGCCGACACCGAGGCATCCGCAACGCAAGTTCAGACCCAGGAAGGAGGCGAGGCACATGAGTAAGGCAACGACCGCCGAACGCGCGCTTAACCGCAAGGGCGGCACCATGTCGCGCCTCATCAAGACGCTCTTTGGCTTCTATCCTGTACTTTTGCCCCTCGTCGTCGCCGGCGTGGTGCTCTGCGCCATCATCAACTCCATCGGCGCGACCTTCCTGCAGAGCGCCCTGCAAATTATTAGCGAATCGTGGCAGTCGGGCGATTGGGAAGCCGCGCAGCCCAAGATTCTGCAGCTCGTGACCATCCTCGCCTGCATCTACGGCGTCGGTGTCCTGTCCTCGCTCTTCTGGAACCGCGCCATGGCTATCGTCACGCAGGGCTCGCTCGAGAAGCTGCGCGAGATGATGTTCAACCGCATGCAGGACCTGCCGATCCGCTACTTCGACACGCACCAGCGCGGCGACATCATGAGCCACTACACCAACGACATCGACACGCTGCGCCAGATGATCAGCCAGTCGCTGCCCAACCTGCTCATGACGATCATCATCATCGTCACGGTGTTCTTTATCATGCTGTACTACAGCGTGTGGATGTGCCTGGTCATCATCGGCGGCGTCGCCTTTATGACCTTTATGACCAAGCTGCTCGGCTCCAACTCCGCGCGCTTCTTCATTGCACAGCAGACCGAGCTCGGCGTGGTCGAGGGCCATATCGAGGAGGTCATGAACGGCCAGAAGGTCGTCAAGGCGTTCTGCCACGAGTCTGCCGCCGAGGCCGATTTTGACGAGCGCAACGAAAAGCTCTTCGAGGTCTCGCAGAAGGCCAACATGTACGCCAACATCCTCATGCCTATCCTTATGAACCTGGGCAATCTGCTCTACGTGCTGGTCGCACTGGCGGGCGGCATTTTCCTGGCGCTGGGCGTGCCCAACCTGAGCATCTCGGGCATGGCGCTGTCCATCGCCGTCGTAGTGCCGTTCCTCAATATGACCAAGCAGTTCTGCGGACAGATCGGTCAGATCTCGCAGCAGATCAACGCCGTGGTCATGGGCCTCGCCGGCGCCGACCGCATCTTTGAGCTCATCGACGAGGAGCCCGAAGCCGACGAAGGCTACGTGACACTCGTCAACGCGCAGGTCAACCCCGACACCTGGCAGCTCGAGGAGGCTGACCACCACACCGGCATGTGGGCGTGGAAACATCCGCACCGCGCAACCGGCGAGATCGAGTACGTACCGCTGCGCGGCGACCTGGTCATGGACAACGTCGACTTTGGTTACACGCCCGACCACGAGGTGCTGCACGGCGTGTCCGTGTTTGCCAAGCCGGGCCAGAAGGTCGCGTTTGTCGGCGCCACCGGTGCCGGTAAGACGACCATCACCAACCTCATCAACCGCTTCTATGACATCGCCGACGGCAAGATCCGCTACGACGGCATCAACGTCAACAAGATCCGCAAGGCCGATCTGCGCCGAAGCCTGGGCGTGGTGCTGCAGGACGTGAACCTGTTCACCGGCACCGTGATGGACAACATCCGCTACGGCAACCTGGACGCCACCGACGAGGAATGCATCGCGGCGGCAAAGCTCGCCGGAGCCGACGACTTTATCACCCGCCTGCCTGACGGCTACGACACCATGCTCACCGGTAACGGTGCCCAGCTTTCGCAGGGCCAGCGCCAGCTGATTTCGATCGCGCGCGCCGCCGTCGCCGATCCGCCGGCAATGATTCTGGATGAGGCCACGAGCTCCATCGACACCCGCACCGAGGCCATCGTGCAGGCAGGCATGGACAAGCTCATGGAGGGCCGCACGACGTTTGTCATCGCGCACCGCCTGTCCACCGTGCGCAACTCCGACGCGATCATCTGCCTGGACCACGGCCGTATCATCGAGCGCGGCAACCACGACGAGCTGATCGCCAAGCGCGGGTATTACTACCAGCTGTACACGGGTGCGTTTGAGCTCGAGTAGGACCGGTTACTGACGGAGGGCGCCCCGGGGACGCCCTCCTGCGCGCGATCAGCCCGTCATTTAGAACGGAATAAAAGTTTGTGAGGCCCTGGCCGTTTGGCCAGGGCCTCATTTTGTAAGGAGTCAAAAAAGCCCGTCTCAAATGAGCTAGTTGAGGAGTTGGGCCATGGCGTTGACGAATTTTTGCACTTGGAGGGTGGGCTCGAGCGGGTAGTGCAGAAAGACCGGCACCTCTCGCCCGCACAGGAACGGCACGCCCACAAAGGCCGGGTGCACCCCCGACCATGCGCCGCAGGTGAGCACCGCGTCGCCCTTTTCCTCGGCTTCGTTAAAGAGCGCAAAGTCAAAGCTGTCCACGTCGATCACGTCAACGCCGCCGTCGGCCAGAAGGTCGATGCGCAGACTGTCCATTGCGTCGTTGCCGTGGCGGAGCACGCGCAGACGCATACCCTCCAAGTCGGCGACCGTAATGCGATTCTTGCGCGCCAGCGGGCTCGTGCGCGGCAGGTCGATATAAAACGGCACGTTGACAATGCGGAGCTTTTGGCAGGCGTCACCCCAGCGCGGGGTCGAAAAACTCGACTGCACCACATCGACCTCACGACCGAGGCTGCGCATGACGGTCTCGCGCTCGTCATAGAGGTCGCTTACCGGCACGATCTCAAATCGCAGCGACGGTTCCAGCTCGTGTACGCCCGACCACATCGACAGCGTTTGGCGCCCCGGGCACATCATCGACACACCCAGACGCACAGCACCGCCATCGCCCGCCGCGCGTCGGGCGCGGCGCAGCGCGTCCTCGGACTGCCGCATGATCGAGCGCGCGTCGTCCACCAGCAGAGCGCCCGCCGGCGTCACCTTAACACCCGAATGCGAGCGCTCGAACAACGTGATGCCAAACTCGGCCTCGAAACCCGACACCTGTTTGACGAGCGCCGGGGTCGACACGCGCAATTTTGCCGCCGCACGTGAGAAGCTTCCCAGCTCCGCGGCGGCCGATATGGCCTCGAGTCGTCGATCGTACACGTCAATCTCCCGTTTTCGCGCCTGTGAACGCATGGCGCCACAGGGGGTCTTTTTGGCAGGTCACACACTCAATTAAAGGCGCATTGTCTTGCGAGCTATAAACCATTGGTTAACGCCATTCTAACAAATATGCAATTCACCTGCGCAAATGTAAAGCATACGATAACCAGCGAAAACCACGTGGGTCGATTAATGGGAGCGACCCACCGGGAGGCACAAGAAGGGAAGTTCCTATGAGCAATTGGCTTAAGCTCGAGGGCGATGTCTGCGCCGTGACTGGCGCGCTCGGCGGTATGGGCGTCGAGATTTGCCGCGAGTTCGCCCGCAACGGCGCCAACGTCGTCCTGCTCGATCTGGACGAGGAAAAGGTCAAGGCCGCAGCCGCCGACCTCGCCGCCGAGTTTGGCATCCACGCCGAGGGCTACAAGATGAACGCCACCGACGAGGCCGAGGTTCAGGCCGCCGTCGACGCCACCATCGCCGACTTCGGCCGTGTCGACGTCCTCGTCAACACCGCCGGCATCCTGCGCTTCGCCGCCATGGAGGACCTGCCGCTGAGCGACTGGGAGCAGGTGCTCAACGTCAACCTCACCGGCTACTTCATCACCTCGCAGCGCTTTGGTCGCGAGATGATCAAGGCCGGCCAGGGCCGCCTAGTTCACATCTCGACCGTCGCCAGCCACTCCCCCGAGACGTTCTCGGGCGTGTACAGCTCCACCAAGGCGGGCGTCAACATGATGTCCAAGATGCTGGCTGCCGAGTGGGGCCCCTACGGCGTGCGCTCCAACTGCGTCGAGCCCTGCTTCGTTAAGACCCCGATGTCGGCCAATTTCTACGCCGACCCCGAGGTCGAAAAGAGCCGCAGCCGCCTCATCGCCACGCGCCGCATCGGCGAGGTCAGCGATATCGCCAACGCCGTCATGTTCCTGGCGTCCAAGCGCTCGGACTTTACCACCGGCGACGCCATCAAGGTCGATGGCGGCTTCTCCAACATGATGGGCGACCTCACCGCCAAGCCCGGCGGCCGTCGCGCCTATGCCGACAACTACCTTAAGAACAAGGGTGTCGAGCTCTGGTCCGATGAGTCCGGCGTCGCCAAGCCGACTGACCAGTAAACCAACCTGACAGGGAGGCCCGCGGACACGCCCGCTCCTCCCCCGTATCGATTAGAAAGAGTCCAATGGCTTCCACCAACTCCAACAAGGGTCGCGCCGTCGTGCTTTCCGCCGCGTGCGTCACCATGTTCTTCATCAGCTCCATCGCGCTGTATTCCGTCGTGAGCAAGAACCTACTCGCCGTCTACCCCGAGTGGTCCAGCGCTCTTACCTGGGCCTTCCCGGTCTTTCAGACCATCATGGCCGTGACGGGCATCTTCGCCGGCCGCATCTCCGATAAGATCGGCCCGCGCAACGTCGTTATCGCCGCCGCCGTGTGCTACGGCCTGGGCTGGTTCATGTCCGGCACCGTCACCGAGCCGTGGCAGTTCTACCTGTGGTTCTCGCTCGTCGCCGCCATCGGCAACGGCCTGGGCTACAACCCCGCGCTCACCACCGGTCAAAAGTGGTTCATCGACAAAAAGGGCCTTGCCTCCGGCATCACCCTGGCCGCTTCGACCGCCGGCCCCGCCGTGCTGTCCCCGGTGCTCGCCTCGTTGCTCATCCCGAGCCTGGGCATCTTTGGCGCCCTTAAGGCGCTCGGCGTCATCTTCTTTGTGACGATTGCTGCCTCCGCCCTGTTCCTGAAGGCCCCCGAGGCCGGTTGGCTGCCCGAGGGCTTCGAGGCCCCCAAGGGCGGCGCGCACGCCGGCACCTTCGGCGACCTCACCCCGGGCGAGATGGTCAAGACCCCGCGCTTCTGGGTCCTCATCGTCACCTTCGCCTTTGCCGCCACCGCGGGCACCCTGCTCGTGGGCAAGGTTGCCTCCATCGCCGCCGTCCAGCTCTTCGCCGACCCCACGAGCGCCGCGGCCGTCGCCCTCGGCGGTGTGGTGGTCTCCATCAACACCTGCGCCAACTTGGTTGGCCGCCTGTCCTTTGGCCAGATCATCGACAAGCTCGGCGCCTATAAGTCGCTGCTCATCAGCCTTGTCGTCACTATCGTCGCACTCGTCATCATGTCGATGAGCTTTACGCAGAGCATGTTCTTTGTGGCGCTCGCCCTGCTCGGCTTTAGCTTTGGCGCCCTGCTCGTCATCTACCCGCCGCTCACCGGTGGCGCCTTTGGCACCAGCAACATCGGCGTCAACTACGGCATCATGTTTTTAGGCTATGCCGCTTCCACCTGGATCAGCCAGCCCATCACCGCCGTGCTGTATCACGCCGAGGCCGGCAGCGCCGCCTACCAGCAGTCCTTCTACGGCGCCATCGTGATCGCCGCCATCGCCGTCGTGCTCACCGTCTACATGATGGTCTCCGACAGCAAGAAGAAGTCCGCCTAGTTTTACCGATGCGACAAAGGGACAGCCCCTTTGTCGCATTCCACCGGTCACCAGTATTAAGGAGTCGAAATGTCTGAGCTCAACCCCGTCCGCATTGCCGTTATCGGCGCCGGCGCCATGGGCCGCAACCACATCCGCTTTGTCACCGAGGAGCCCGAGGCCGAGCTCGTCGCCATCGCCGACGCCTTTGAGGGCGCCCGCGCCACGGCCGAGGCCGCCGGCGTGCCGTTTTACACCGATCCCGCCCAGATGATGGACGAGGTCAAGCCCGAGGCCGTCATTATCGCCACCCCCAACGACCTGCACCTGGGCGTTGCCCGCGAGGCCGTAAAGCGCAACATCGTTCCGCTGGTCGAAAAGCCGATCTCCAACGACCTGGAGGATGCCCAGGCTTTCGCTGCCGAGGCCGAGACCGCCGGCGTGCCCGTGCTCGTGGGCCAGCACCGTCGCCACAACCCCTTCGTCAACAAGGCCAAGGAGATCATCGAGTCCGGCGAGCTGGGCAAGCTCACCGTGTCGAGCTTCCACTACATGATCTATAAGAACGACGAGTATTTCGATGTCGAGTGGCGCCGCAAGAAGGGTGCCGGCCCGATCCTGGTCAACCTGGTGCACGACGTCGACCTGCTCCGCTACCTGCTGGGCGAGCCCGTTGCCGTCCAGGGTATGCAGTCCAGCGCCGCCCGCGGTTTTGAGACCGAGGACTCCGCCGTGGTCAACGTCCGTTTTGCCGATGGCGCGCTCGCGAGCATGACCATCTCCGACGCCACCGCCAGCCCCTGGAACTGGGAGGCCACCGCTCGCGAGGATCCGCAGTACCGCCCCTTCGACGCCGACGCCTACTTTATCGGCGGCACTAAGGGCGCCCTGTCGCTGCCCCGCCTGCACCAGTTCTCCTACGACGGCGCCTCTAACTGGCACAAGCCGCTGCAGATGGAGATTCCGGCCGTCGACCCGGCACTGCCGCACAAGATGCAGCTCAAGCACTTTGTGAAGGTTGTCCGCCGCGAGGTCGAGCCCGTCGTGACCCCCGCCGATAACGTCAAGACGCTCACGCTTCTCAACGCCATCAAGGAGGCCGCCGAGACCGGCCAGCTCGTCGAGCTGTAATGCCTTAAGAGCGACCGCGGCAGAAGCCCCATGCCGAACCCTTCGGTCCGCCACCAATAAGCCCCTCTTCTTTGCCCCGCGAGCAGCCTCCTGCCCGTGGGGCATTTTGCTACCTTGCCGACGATTTTTCTGGGGCAGGGGCCATTTTGCGCCCCGGCTTGATTCGTTCGCCACGAAATGCGCCTATCTACTACGTTTAACCGATCGCCCTTAACCATGCCAAATTTCGCGAGATAAAAACCGCAGGTAAACGGCTTGCCGATTTTCGGAAAACCCAGGTATGGTCAGCCCCTGCAGGTAAAACGTAGTAGATAGGCCGTTTTCATGGCGCGGCCCCAAAACAGCCTTTTGGGACGGGTGGTATCCTTGGTAGCCCTGTGCTGCAAACGCACCTTTACCGCAAGGAGTTTCATGGATCTTATCGCCCAGCTCGCCCGCGAGCTCAACCTTAAGGCCGCCAACATTGAGGCGGCCGTCAAGCTCATCGACGAGGGCAACACCATCCCCTTTATCTCGCGCTACCGCAAAGAAGCCACGGGCGGCATGGACGACGTCGCCCTGCGCGCACTCGACGAGCGCCTGTCTTACCTGCGCAATCTTGAACAGCGTAAAGAGGACGTCATTCTGCTCATCAACGCCCAGGGCAAACTCACGCCCGAGCTCGAGCAGCAGATTCGCGAGGCCACGCAGCTCCAGCGTGTCGAGGACCTCTACAAGCCCTACCGCAAAAAGCGCATGACCCGCGCGCAGAAGGCCCGCGAGGCCGGCCTGGAGCCGCTCGCCAACATGATCATCATGCAGGCCTCGGCCAAGGGCAGCGCACTCGACGCCGCCGCGGCATACGTCAACGAGGAGGCCGGCTTCGACACGCCCGAGAAGGCGCTCGCCGGCGCCGCCGACATCGTGGCCGAGACGGTGGCCGAAGACCCCGAGAACGTCGCCGACCTGCGCGCCTTTACGCAAAACACCGCCGATATCGTCGTCGAGGCGACCGACCCCGCGGAGAAGACTCCCTACGAGCCGTACTACAGCTATGATGAGCCGCTGCGCCGTATACCCAACCACCGCGTGCTGGCTATCGACCGCGGCGAGCGCGAGGGCAAGCTCCGCGTGCGCGTGAACGTCGACGGCGCCGCCGCCACGGCACGCCTCGGCAGCCGCTGGCCCCGTCGCCAGGGCGTCTTCGCGCCCGTCTTTGGCGCCGCCATCGCCGACGGTTACAAGCGCCTCATGGCCCCCTCGCTGGAGCGCGAGGCCCGCGCCAAACTCACCGTCCGTGCGCAGACCGAGGCTATCAACGTCTTTGCCAAGAATCTCGAGGGCCTGCTCTCGGCACGCCCCGTGCGCGGCGCCCGCGTGCTCGCGCTCGATCCGGGCTACCGCACCGGCTGCAAGGTCGCCGTCATGGACGAGACCGGCAAGCTGCTCGACCACGGCGTGGTCTACCCCACCAAACCGCGCCACGACGTCGCCGGCACCAAGCGCGAGCTCGCCCGCCTCGTCAAAAAGGACAGCGTCAACACCATCGTCATCGGCAACGGCACCGCCAGCCGCGAGACCGAAGAAGTCGTCTCGGAGTTCATTGCCGAGCAGGCGCCCGGGCTGCGATACACCATCGTCAACGAGGCCGGCGCATCGGTGTACTCCGCCTCCGAACTCGCAAGCCAGGAGTATCCCGACCTGGATGTCACTGTGCGTGGCGCCATGAGCCTGGGCCGCCGCCTGCAAGACCCGCTGGCAGAGCTCGTCAAGATTCCGCCCCAGTCCATCGGCGTTGGCCAGTACCAGCACGACCTTGACCAGGCCGAGCTTTCGCGCACGTTGGGCCATGTGGTGGAAGACGTCGTCAACCGCGTGGGCGTCGACGTGAACACCGCGAGCGCAAGCCTGCTGGGATATGTATCGGGCATCACGCCGAGCGTGGCCAAAAACATCGTGGCCTACCGCGAGGAAAACGGAGTCTTTACCGATCGCCGCCAGCTCAAGAAGGTCCCCAAGCTGGGACCCAAGGCATATCTCAACGCCGCGGGCTTCCTGCGCATCAGCGGCGGCAAGAACCCGCTCGACGCGACAAGCGTCCACCCCGAGAGCTACGAGGTGGCCACGGCCGTCCTGGAGCGCGCAGGCGTTAAAGCCAGCGAGCTCAGCCGCGGCGGCGTGCCCGACATTGAGCGCCGTCTGGGCAGCATCTCGACGTTGGCTAGCGATCTGAACTGCGGCACCCTGACGCTCATCGACATTGTCAACGAGCTCAAGAAGCCCGGTCGTGACCCGCGCGACGACGCGCCCGAGGTGGTCTTTAGCCGCTCGGCTCTTTCCATCGACGACCTGGAGCCGGGCATGGAACTCAAGGGCACAGTGCGCAACGTCGTGGACTTTGGCGCCTTCGTCGACGTGGGCGTGCACCAGGACGGCCTCGTGCACATCTCCAAACTGGCCAGCCGCTTTATCAAGCACCCCAGCGACGTGGTGCGCGTCGGCGACACGGTCAAGGTGTGGGTCGAGAAGGTCGATCGCGACCGCAAGAAAATCTCCCTCACCATGGTGCAGGGAAAGTAGCAGCAAAGGACGAACCACCGCCGCCCATCGTCGAACTTGCAGGCTTTTTCTCATCCAATGGGAACAACCTGCAAATACCGCAACAAAAACTTTCGCTTGCATATGGGCGTTGCACTGCGAAACACTTTACCTACGTTTATCAAGGCGTGAACTGCGGTTTTTTATCTTCTCGGCGAACGGTTTTGCAGATTTACCATTTTTATATCGCCGCCGCAGCGGCAAAACGTTTTTGCCGATCATTGCGTTTGATTCCGTTCACGGAACAGAAGCAGCGCCTCACCGGCTCGTTTTCACAACCACTCCAAAGCAAAAAGCGGTGACGCCTCATTTGAGACGTCACCGCTTCCGTGTAGGAGCCGGTTATCGGAGCTCCACCCGATTGGGGCTTAACGTATGCCTGGATTACTCTTCCTCAACGTGGTTAATCACAGCACCCTTGGTGTGGATGAAGTTGGGGACGAAGGCGACGACCAGAAGGACAGCGAGGATCGCGTAGACACCGGTGGTACCGAAGGCCTCGGCAGCGCGGCCAAGCGTAATACCAATGACGGAGAAATCGAAGTCGCCGAACGTAGTGTTCTTGAAGCCGAAGACGTCAAGAACGGGCAGGAGCAGGGCCGGGGCAAAGGTGATGAGCAGGCCGTTGACGAAAGCACCAAGAGCTGCGCCCTTGCGACCGCCGGTAGCATTGCCGTAGATGCCTGCGGTAGCACCGCAGAAGAAGTGGGGAACCATGCCCGGGATGATGAAGATGCCCAGGGTAGCGCCCACGATGAACATACCGACCACGCCACCGATGAAGGAAGCGACAAAGCCGAGGATGACGGCAGTGGGAGCATAGGGGAAGAAGACGGCGCAGTCGACGGCAGGGATAGCGCCAGGGATCAGCTTGTTGGAGATGCCCTGGAAAGCCGGGACCAGGTCGGCGAGGATCATACGAACGCCGTTGTAGACGATGGTGACACCAACGGCGAAGGACAGGGCACAGGTCAGGGCATAGACGATTACATTGTCGCCGCCAGCGGTCTTGGTAACGACCGCAGGATCTGCGATGTAAGCGGCGAAAGCGGTAACCAAGTAGAAGAAGGCCATGGTAAGAGCCGTGGAGATGGTGGTGTCGCGCAGGAAGGAGAACTTCTCGGGAACCTCGATCTTCTCGGTGCTGTTCTCCTCGGCGTCCTTAGCAAAAAGCGTACCGACTGCAGCGGAGATGTAATAGGCGAGTGAACCGAAGTGGCCCATGGCGATTTCATCGCCATCGGTAACCTTCTCGGTGAAACGCTGACCAACGGCGGGAAGCATAGCGCTCACGAGGCCCAGGAACATGCCACCCACGATGACAAGCTGGACATCCTGGAAGCCAGATGCCTGCAGAACGGCAGACAGCAGGCAAGCCATGAACATGCTGTGATGGCCCGTCAGGAAGATGTACTTAAACTTGGTAAAGCGGGCAATGATAATGTTCACGACGTAGCCGAGAATCAGGATCATCATGGTCTGAACGCCGAGGACGCTCTGAGCCATCGAAACGACGACCTCGTTGTTGGGCACGACGCCGGTGATGTGGAAACCGGTCTCGATGAAGGTACCCAGCGGAGCAAGGTTCTCCTGAACAACAGCAGCGCCGGCAGACAGCATGATGTAACCAAGAATGGGCTTCAGGGTTCCCGTCATCACCTTGTGGGCAGGGCGCTTAAGCGCGACAAGGCCCACAAAGGCAAACAGACCCATGATCCACGCTGGCTTGGTCAGAATCGATTGGATAAACTCAAGTATGGGAAGGATGGCTTGCATCTGCGCTTCCTTTCTCTCTAACGTGGGCGCGGTTCCCTCTTCCACAGGGAACCGCCCTTTTTCGTGCCGCTTTAGGCGTTAGCGGCGGCCGCCTTGATTGCCTCGAGGGCGTCTTCGCGGATCTTCTTCTTGTTCACATAGCTGCGAACGATCACAACGTTGCCGTGGAGCTCGGGGGCGAGCTCCTTAACGGTGATGAACAGATCCGGATTTGCGGAAGAAGCACCGTTCAGGTCCATAGACTCAACGTCGGCCTTGATGCCCTCCTCCTCGCAAAGCTCCTCGACTTTGCCAGCGAGCATCAGGCTAGACCCGATGCCGTTTCCGCATACGGTGATGATATGCATGGCAACCTTCCTCTCCTACACGTGACGGTTTTCCGTCTATCCAAAAACGGCGACGCATCGCCGTGCCATTAAGGCCTAAAAGAATGAACGCATGGTCTCCAAAACCTGCTCGGGCGTATCGCATGCGCCGAGCTTGGCAACGCAGTCCTCGTCCTCGAACATCTGCGAAAGCTCCGCCAAGCAGCCAAGATGAGCCTTGGGGTCGGGTGCGCAAATACCCACGAGCACGTGAACCGGATCGAAATCCTCGTGTCCAAACGCAACGGCAGGGTCAAGCGTGACGATACAGATTCCCGCTTCGCTCACATTGCCATCTGCCTGAGCGTGGGGCATGGCGATGCCCTCTTCCAAGACCATATAGGGGCCGAATTTGTGAACCGATGAAATCATGGCGTCAACATAGCTCTGGTCGCATTTGCCAGCGTCTACGAGCAACTTACCGCATGCCCTGATCGCTTCCTCCCAGTCGGAGGCCTCGACGTGGCAGGCAACAAGCTCGGGTTTAAGAAGATCGGTCAGCATGCTCGTCCCCTACTCCTCGGGCAAGATATGAAAACCAAGCGCCTGAACGTCGCGGGCAAAGCCCTTGACCGTATCAAGCGAGTACTCAAGCAAATCTTTCCCGAAATTCTTGCGCTTGGCAAGAATGGCATTGGGGACCGTAATAATCTGGCATCCAACGGACTCCGCCTGGAAGATATTGAGGACCTCGCGCGTAGACGCCCAGAGAACCTCGGCAGCAGGCTTAACGGCAGCCTTCTTTACGGACTCCGCCATGAGGGGCAGCGGATCGACGCCGGTATCGGCAATGCGACCGGCAAAGATGGACAGAATAGAGGGGGTCTCGGCAGAAACGGCATCGACGAACTCGTCGACCTGCTCGGGCGTGAAGATAGTGGTGACATTCACCTTGATGCCGTCGGCAGAAAGGCGCTTGACCAGCGCGGCAGTGGACTCGCCCTTGGTGTTGAGCGCCGGAATCTTAACGTAGACGTTGTCTGCCCAGGTTGCGATCTCGCGAGCCTCGGCTTCCATACCAGCCTCGTCATCAGCGAAAACCTCAAAAGAGACCGACACATCGGTAATGTGCTCAAGAACCGTCTTGGCAAAAGCGCGGTAGTCGGTCACGCCGCCGGCCTTCATAAGGGAAGGATTGGTCGTGAAGCCCTGAACGTTGCCATTGTCATGCATGTCAAGCATGCCTTCGAGGTTAGCGCCGTCGGCAAACACCTTGATCGCCATGTTCGGTCCTTTCTCATCTAGCACTATTGCTATCGAAAGCCTTCTTCTTTGTTTCAAAAGCTTTTCGGTTTTCTTTTATAAACCATTTCAAAAGCTATCGAAAGCTCAATTGTCAACTTTCCGTGAACGGTCGAATATCGGGTGTGAACGTGCTTCTTTTGGGCGGCACCTCCAGAATAAGCCCCTCTATACGCTATTTAAGTGCGAACTATCTGCTACATATGCATTCGGGACATGCCATTCCGTTCATTTGATTCATACGATTTTGCCTTGTTCTTTTCATATCGATACGTTATATTTCGATTACGAAAGGCCCCTCTTTTGCCTTTCGTTCAAAAGGAGTGGCATATGGCATCTACTTCAGACCTTTCACCGGCCGAGCGTCAGCGATTTATTATGAACTGGCTGGCCGAAAAGCCAAATATCTCGGTATCCGACATCGTTCGCCGTTTTTCGGTTTCGGAAGTCACCGCACGACACGACCTCGTCTCACTGGAATCCGAAGGCAAGCTGCGTCGCGTACGCGGTGGAGCGGTATCGCTTTCTCGCTCCACCGCAATCTCGTATCCCGAGGAGCGCATCAATGTCCAAGTCGAGGCCAAGGAGGCCATCGCCGCAACCGCAGCAACTCTTGTTGATGATGGCGATGTTCTGGTAATTGATATCGGCACCACGGGCTTTTACTTCGCTAAGGCCCTAGTGGACAAGCGTGAGATCACCATTATCACCGGCGATCTTGCAATCGCGAACTACGCCAGCTTCAATCTCCCCAATGCTTCGGTAGTGTTGCTGGGCGGCTCCGTGCGCAAGGGCCACCTCTATCTCGCGGGCGCACTAACGCTCGACTGCATGAGCAAACTACATGCCGACAAGGCGTTTGTCAGCGCCGACGGATTCCACCCCGACCACGGTTTTACCGTCGAGCACGACTTCTCGGCCATAATCAAGCATATGTACCTGACCAACTCAAACCAGGGCTACATGATGGTTGACCAGGGAAAGTTCAACAAGACCAGTTTTTATCAGTCCGCGCAGATCGATGACCTCGATGGCATCATCGTTGACGGAGACGACGAGGGCATCATGACGGCGGCGATCGAGAGCAGTCGCAGTCATCCCAAGCTCTATATTGCAAAATAGCTCAAATGGCCGGGTCGCCCCACCGCGGGCGACCCGGCCATTTATTAAATCAACCCAAAGTGGCGCATGGCGGTGACGGTGCCGTCGTGTGCGACATCGTCGGTCACGTAGTCGGCGACCGCCTTGACCTCGGGCATGGCGTTGCCCATGGCGACAGCCGTCTCGACGGCAGCGAGCATGCCCAGGTCGTTGCCCGAATCGCCAAAGCCAAAGGTGCGCGCATTTCCCTCGCGGCCCAGATACGTCAGCGCTCGCGCCACGCCCACGCCCTTGTTGATGCCCTTGGGGCTCAGCTCGCGATTCTGGCCACCGGTGTTGCAGGCCTCAAAATAGTGCTCGATAAAGCCGTCATCGTTGGCTACGCGAGCCAAACTGGGCACATTGAGGCATACCTTGCCCACGCGCAGACTGCCGTCGACGCGCATTTCCTCGGCGCTGTGCACCACAGAAGTGCCGATCAGAGACGACTGCTCAACACCCGCGGGTTCCAGGGCAAAAGTAGCCACGTTGGTCTCGAAAAAGGCCTCAATCCCTGCCGCGGCCATACGGCGTGCAAGCTCCTCGATAACGTCCTCGTCAAAGCAGTCCTCGTGCACCACGCGGCCCTCGACCTCGAGCGTCGCTCCCGCCATGGCAACGACACCCGCAGGCTCCAAAGCACGCAGGCCATCGGCAATCAGCCACAAGGGGCGACCCGTGCAGATAAATGCCTGGTGCCCCGCATCGCGCAGGCGGCAAAATGCATCGACAACAGTCTTCGACGGATGGACTGCATTGAAGTCCTTATCGGTCATATCGTCGGGATCGAACGACGTCAGCGTGCCGTCCACGTCAAAAAAGAGCACAGCGGATTCGGGGCACGCATCAATCATATGGGTTCCTTTCGAGGATAAGGGCAAACGAAGCATCCATCATATAATGGAGCGACGCAACCAGAGAGGTCACCCATGGAATTTTACGCAAGCTGCCCCGAGGGCTTTGAGTCCGCACTCGCCGATGAGCTTAAACGCCTCGGGCTTTCGCATGTTCGCCGGCTGAAGGGCCGCGCTACATTTGAGGGCGAGCTCGAGCAAGGCTACCGAGCATGTCTGTGGTCGCGCCTGGCGAGCCGCGTGTTCGTGGTGCTCGGACGCTTTGAGGCGCAGGATGCCGATGAACTGTACGATAGCGTTTACGACATCGCTTGGGAGAGCATCGTCCGCCCCGGCGCCACCATCGCCATCACCGCCAACGGCGTGACCGAGCAGCTGCGCAACACGCGCTTCTCGGCCCTGCGCGCCAAGGACGCGCTGTGCGACCGCCTGGCCGAGACCACGGGCCGTCGCGCCGACGTCGATGCCGCCGACCCCGATGTTCACCTACTGCTTTCGCTGCGCCAGCGCCGCGCGAGCATAAGCCTGGACCTTTCGGGCGACCCGCTGTTCAAGCGCCTGCCGCCCGCGGCGACCCGTGCCGGCGAGGGCGCGCACGTGTTGCGCCCCGACTACGCCGCCCTGGTGCTGGCGCAGGTCGGCTGGACCGCACTGTGCGAGCGCGAGCTGACGGCCGACGATTACGAGAACGAAGCCCTGCCTACGCTGGTCGACGCCTCGTGCGCCGGCGGCGGTCTGCTGCTGGAAGCCGTGAACATTCTGACTGACCGCGCCCCGGGTTTTGCACGCGAGCACTGGGGTTTTGAGGGCTGGCAGCTGCATGATGCCGCCCTGTGGGAGCAGCTGCTTGCCGAGGCGCGCGAGCGCGAGGCGGCAGCGCGCGAGCGGCAGGCGCGCATCGTGGCCGTAGACATCGACCCCGCCGCCCGCAAGACTGCCGAGCGCATGGTCAAGTGTGCCGGCTACAAGCGTTTTGTCGACTTTTGCGCTGCCAAGCCCACCACCGTGCTGGACCACGGCGGCGCTGTCGCCGGCGCCGCCGTGGTCGCGGATACGACCGAGACCCCGCTGTCGCTTATGCACGACGCCATGACACTCATCGGCGAGCTGCGCCGCGCGCCCGAGCTTACCGCCGCGCCGGTCGCCGCGCTCACCCGCGATGGACTTATGGCCCGCGCGCTCCATGCCGAGCCTGCGCGCTCCATCGCCGTCATGCCCAATAACGAGGAGGCGGCTCTTGATGTTTGGCCCTCGCTCGACCACGCCGCCGCGGCATTCGAAGCTGCGACCAGCGCAGATGCCGAGAAACAGACCACGGACGCCGTGGACGAAGCCGCCAACACCCCCATGCCCGAACCTGCCGCCATGCTCGACCTGGGCGACGGCAAGCCGCTGCCCGTGCTCATCCCCGAGTCGGAGCAGTTCGCCAACCGCCTGCGCAAGAATGCCCGTCTGCGCCGCAAGTGGGCCAAGCGCGAGGGTGTGAGCTGCTACCGCGTCTACGATGCCGACCTGCCCGACTACTCCGCCGCCATCGACCTGTACGAGGGCTGCCCGCAGACGCCGGGCCGCTGGCTCGTCATCGCCGAATACGCCGCGCCTAAGACCATCGACCCCACGCTGGCCCAGGCCCGCATGCTCGACATCTTGGCCATCGCGCCGCGTATCCTGGATGTTCCGGCCGAACATGTGCACGCCAAGGCCCGCATGCGTTCGCGCGGCGGCTCGCAGTACGGCAAGCAGGGCGCCGGCAAGGGCGGCTCGGGCGAGCGAGCCAACATCGCGCGCCGTCGCCTGCCGCTCATCGAAGAGGGCGGCCTTACCTTTGCCGTCAACTTTGACGACTATCTGGATGTGGGCATCTTCCTGGACCACCGCGTCACCCGCAACCTGGTGCGTGAGCACGCCAAACAGGCGCGCCGCTTCCTCAATCTGTTTGCCTACACCGGCACTGCCACCTGCTACGCGGCCGATGGCGGCGTCGAGGAGACCGTGACGGTCGACCTTTCCAACACCTACCTGGACTGGGCCGAGCGCAATATGCGCCAGAACGGCTTTGTTGGTCCGCAGCATCATTTTGTGCGCGACGACGTGCTCGCCTGGATTCGCGACCAGCGCCAGACGCGCAACCGCTGGGACTTGATCTTTGTCGACCCGCCCACGTTCTCGAACTCGTCCAAGATGGGCCGCCGCACTTGGGATGTCCAGCGCGACCATGTTGAGCTTTTGGCCGGCGTATCGCGCCTGCTCGCACAGGGCGGACATGCCATCTTTAGCTGCAACCTGCGCGGCTTCCGCCCCGAGACACGCAAGCTCGGACGCGCGGGCGTCGTGCTGGAGGACATTACGGCGCAGACCATCCCCGAGGACTTCGCACGCAACCAGAAGGTGCACCACTGCTATATCGTGCGCCGACTTCCCATCGAGGACGCCATGGCCGAGGTCGGCTTTAGTGCCGAGGAGATTGCAGAGCGAACCGAGGAGCTGCGCAACCCCGAGGCCCGCAAGTCTCGTGCAACGGCGCCCGCGCACGCGCAGGCCGGCGACCGAGGGTCGCACGGCAACGGCAAACCCTCCCCCGCCGGCAAGCCCAAAAAGAAGAAGTTCTACGCCAGCAAGCCCAAGGGCAAATAAACAAAGTTGCGGTGGAATAGTTCCTAAAAAGCCTGGTAAAGGACCAAACAGGAACTATTTCACCGCAACTCATATTGGGATGGTGGTTGGCGATCTAGCCTTGGGTGACCAATCGGTAACCGATGCCCACGTGCGTTTGGATATAGCGCGGATGTGCGGGGTCGGACTCGATCTTCTTGCGCAGCGTGCCCATAAAGACACGCAGGCTCGCCAGGTCGCTCTTAGTTGCCGTGCCCCAAATCTCGTGCAAAATAAACTGGTGCGTGAGCACCTTGTCGGCATTATGGGCCAGCAGGCATAGCAATTTGTACTCAATCGGCGTCAGATGCAGCTCCTCGCCATCCATCGTGGCGATGCCGGCATCAAAGTCGATATGCAGCTCGCCGGTATCGAACGAGCCCTCGGAGGCAACACCGCCCGTTTGCGCATACGAAAGGCGCCTGAGCGTCGTGCGAATGCGCGCGAGCAGCTCTTCGACCGAAAACGGCTTGGTCAGGTAGTCGTCGGCACCGGCATCGAGTGCGCGGATCTTGTCCGCGTCCTCACTGCGTGCCGAGACCACAATAATCGGCATACCCGACCATGCGCGCACCGATTCCACCACCTTGACGCCGTCCATATCGGGCAGGCCCAGATCGAGCAGCACGATGCTCGGCGCCTGCGATGAGGCGGCGGCGATGGCGGCATGAGCGGTCTCCACGGCCATATGGCGCAAGCCGTGCGCCTCGAGCGCGGCAACGATAA
>CAUASQ010000010.1 GCA_958431945.1 uncultured Collinsella sp.
GACGGAACGCAGCCACCAACGGTACCGAGTTCCGTTCAAGCGGTGCGCGGTATCGCGGAACAGGTCGAACTGGCAGTCGAAGCCCACGCTGTAGCCCTTGGTGCCCCACACTGGGCAGCCGTACACCTCCATCTCGGAGGGCGACCACACCTTGCCGATGTCCTGCCAGCTCCAGCTGTTGGAGTCGCTGAGCGCGCCGCTCGCGCTGTAACGCTCCTCAAGCAGCACGCGCTGGGTGAGCAGGTACTTGGTCAGCCCCTCGGGCAGGCACGCCTCGAACAGCTTCTCCCACGCCTTGAGGTTGCTGTTCAGGTACGGGTTCTTCACGTCTGCGGTGCCCTGGTTGGTGTTCGCAGTGTTCCACATCAGGTAGCTGTCGTTGGCCACGCCGGTGACGGTCTTGGCCACGGCGACGGGCGCGGACGCGATGAACGCGATGTGGTGGCCCTTGGCGCTGTCGCCGCACTGGTAGTACGGGTCGAAGTGCGCAAGCAGGAAGCGCACGGACTGCTGGGCCGCCACATTTGACGCGCTCACGAGCGGCACGTCGATGTAGTCGCCCACGCGCATGCCGCTGAAGTTCGCGGCCTGCACGCGCTTGTGCAGCGCGTCGTAGATGGTGGCGGAGCCTGAGACCTCGCCCGCGAGAAGCGTTGCGAGCGACTGGCCTGGGTACTTGCCGATCAGGCCCTGTCGGTTGTACTCGGCGTTGTTGAGCGCCGTGGTGGCGTTGGTGCGGGCGGTGTCGTCTATCATCTCGTAGTTGGTGCCGCCCACTGTGAGGATCTTAGCTTGAGCCATTTCGTTTCCTTCTTAAATCAATGTGATGGTATTGCCGCTTGCGGAGCATGTTGAGCCGAACGTTACGGTCACCCCGCTCGCCGATGCCTTTGAAGCCGGGCAGTAGACTGTTCCGCCCATGTATATGAACTGACCTGTCGAGTTCGCCAAAAGCGTTGCGAGCTTCGCGTTCTGGGCACGCAGCTCCGCGACGTCCGAGCTTCCTGCGCTGCCTTGCGCCACGGAGTTGGCGATCTGCAACGCCTGGTTCGCCGCTGCGTCCGCACGCGAAGCCGCGCCGTTCGCCGCAGAGGTCGCGTTGCTCGATGCTTGTTGGTCGGCGATATGCTCGTCATGGCGCTGGCTTTCGGCCTTTTTGCGTTCGATCTCGGCGTTCGATCGGCTCGTCTCGTTGTTCTGGCGCGTGGTTTCGGCATTCTTTCGCGCAGTTTCGTTGTCTTGACGTGTTGTCTCGGCGTTCTTGCGCGACGTCTCGTTGTTCTTGCGGGTTGTCTCGTTGTTGCCGCGCTCGGTCTCAGCCGTTTTCCGAGCGTTCTCGTTGGACACGCGCGTCTTCTCTGCCGCTTCGGCGCTTTCGGTCGCGGTGTTGCAGTTCGCCGCTGCCGTCTTGGCCTCTTCGGCGGCCTCCATCGATAGCGTCGACTCGATGCGGAAGATCGAGCCGTCGGTGGTTCTGGCGCGGTCGATATTGCCCGCATCGTTGAGCAGCAGCGCCGCGCCTTTGTTGGTATCTGCCATCGCACCTCCTTTACTTAGCTAGCACGCCGATCACGATGGCGTGCGGGCCGATTGCCTGGATGATGCATCGGTCGCCTGCCTTGGCTCCCGAGCATGAGGTGGTGTACGGGAGCTTCAGGGATGCCCCCTTCACCGATACGGCCATGGTGGCTCCGGATACGGAATTCACCGTTCCGTAGCACGCCTGCTGGCCGGGATGGTCGTTGGCGGTCGCATCGGCCATCGCGGCGCCGTATCGGCGCATGGCCGACATGAGTTCATCGCTCATACCTCTTCACCTCCATCTCGATTGGGCATCCTCCCACGAGCGTGAGAGTCGCAGTCCTCACCGCGAACTTGCCGCTGATGCCGGCGCTTGCCCAATCGACCATCACGGCATCGCCGCACGCGATAGGCGCGTACGTCCGCTTGACCGTGACTCTACGGATAGCGCTCTGCTGTGTTCGCAGCATCTCGTTGGCCTTGGCATCGGCGTTCCTCTGTCTCTCGGCATCGGTAGACCCCTCGGGCAGGTCGCTGTAGCTGTACGTGGCCGTCTTGCGCCAACCGCGCGAAACCGTGGAGTATGGGCTGTCGGGGTCTGAGTCGATGGCCGTTCCACGGTAGAAGGCATCCTGCGTTTCGTAGTCGCAGTGCACGACGTTCGCCACGCCAGAGCGGTCAAGCTCGTCCACGACTTCGTTGATGAAGCGTGCGCCCGCGCCCTCTCGAAGGGTCATGGAAACGGGCCTGTCCTGCGGCTCCCTATATTTGCGAAGTACGGGCCTTCCGTAGGCGTCCTCGTCGACGGCGCGGAAGCCCGCCACGTCGAGCAGCGCGTTGCACGCCGCCAGGCGCTTCGACAGCCTCATGTCGCCCGAATCGATTCCGAGCGTCCAATCCTGCGCTAGCTTGTAGTCGGAGCCGTCGGCGATCACGTCAGCGAAGCCAGCCGCCTTGAGCAGCTTTACGACGTAGGGGACAACCATGGTTCCAGCCGCCACCGTGAATGGGGCATCGAATTCGTCCTCCGCAACCTCCGACAGCCTGCCCGACAGGCCTGCCGTGCCGGTTGAGTTGACGCCGCGCCTAGTCCTTTTCGGCGCTGAGACAACGAAAGTCCCCAGCGCCTCACTGACTGACGCGCCACCGAAGTCGGCATCGAGGTACACCCGCAGCAGATCTGCCCCGATATCGAGCGCCCCGGAGTAATCGACCTGCCCTGTGGTGTAATCCTTGTCCTGGTTGCGCTCAATGCACCCGCCGTTCTTTATGTTCGTGATTCTATCGACCTCGTTGCCGCTTGCGCGGTCTACGCGCATGAAGCGGAACGAGGTGAGAAACGGTTTTCCCCAATCAGCCATTTATCGGCTCCTCGAAGACGTTGTGCGTGACGTTGGCCGAACCCTTCCAGATGCCTGCACCCTTCACAGACATGTCGAAGTCCATGGGGCCGTATGCGCGTTCGCCCGCATGTCCGCGCCACCATCCCCTCCACTGCTCGTCCATAATCCGTATGTACCTGTCGTGGCCGTCGCGCTTCATCTCCCATGAGAGCGAGGTCTTTTTGTTCAGCTCGTCGAGCATGTACGAAATGGGCAGGTCGCCGTTCTCGCCGCCATCGGCGAAGTGGTATGTCTCCACGGATCGCTGAGAGCTTGTCGAGTAGTCGCCGTTGTAGTCGAGCACGAGCACGGTCGATGCATCCTGGCCGAAGTTAAGCGCCATCCCGTGCGCGAACACGTTGGCATCGGTCACGGTCTGCGACGAGGTGCCGTTGTCGGCGTACCCAGTGACCTTGTACTCGTAGTCGGTGTTTAGCGGCGGCACGCGGTCAATCGTCTCTTGAGAGTCGAGCACGCCGGATGCTATGACGGCATCGCCGCCGTACGCCACGCGCTCCACCGTGAAGGCGGAGCAGCGAGAGGCGTTGCCGAGCACCAGCGCGTCACCATCGACTGTGATCGTGCCTAGCATGGAAAGCTCATTGCTCACCTCGTCGACCGTCATGGGGCCTACGAGCGTGGTCTGCTCGATCTCGTATGACGAGAGGCCGTTACGCACCTTCACGTGGCACGCCAGCGCATCGTCGTACGACAGTGACACGTCTGGGATGGCCGGTTCCGCCCAGTGCGTCTTGAAGCGGCGCATGGCCGTCTTGGACAGGCCGGAGCCGCCCTTGACCGTGAGCGTGAGCAGATAGTCGATGCCGTTGCGTATGGTGGCGTAGCTGCCGAAACTCACGGGCTTCAGGTTCGTGACGTCTGCCGTGGCGACCGTCGCGCCGCCGACCTCTGCGAGCGTGAGCGTCGCCTGCGCGATGCCAGTTTCGTCGGTTGCGGCGACTTGCACCGTGAGCGGCACCGCATCGACAAGCATGCCGTCGGTAGCGGGGGAGGCGACCCAGCACTGCGGGTAGTCGGCGACCGTTATCGCCGCATAGCCAGACCAAGCGCCCCAATCGGCGTGCAGTCCCTTCGTGCGAACGCGGGCTTTCCAACTTCCCTTCGTGAGTGTGACCGATGCGCTTTTCTCGGTCGTGTACGACTTCGTTATCGTCTCGCTGCCGACGAGCTCAAGCTGCGCGGCGAACTGCGCCGAGCCGTCGGGGTGGTTGGGCACCCACGAGACGGATGCCGCCGACCCCGTTGGCACAACATGGTCGGCGGTGACCTTCGGTGCGAGAGGCGGCGTGATCGTGGTCACGGAATTCGATTCGACCCACGAAGACGTTAGGCTACCGCGCTTGGCCCTGACGCGGTAGACGATCGTGCCGGCAGGCGCGGAGGTGTCGTGCAGGTCTACCCATGCGGGGTCTTCGCCCTCGGTGGTGGTCGAGACCGCCGCCCACGTCTTCCCGTCGTCGCCTGATCGCTGAACATCCCATGCGCTGGCGTACCGCCACGCCCCGTAGACGCGCAGCGTCACCTCGGACGCGCCGGCCTTGACGGCATCGATGCGCGAAGGTGCCGACGGAGTTGTGTACGTGGTTCCGCACGAGATGTGTGTGGAGTTGCCGCCAGGGCCGTGGGCGCAAAGGCGGTACTCGTACTTGTGGCCTGCGGTCGTCGAGTTGTCGGTGTAGTTGGTCACGTCCCACGAGACGTCGGCGATGTTCACCCATGAGCCGTCGTCGGTGCGGCGGTCTACGTACACGCCAGCCCAGGGGTACGCGCCGTCCATGCCCGTGTAGTCGACGTCCCACGCAATCTTGTGGGATGTGTCGGAAACGCGGGCCAGCTTCGGGTTCTTGGGAGGATGCGGTTGCGAGTATCCGCGCTGGGGAATCCAAGCGTACTCTGTTGCCCAGGCGTCTCCGCCGGCGCTGCCGTAGTAGTTGTTGTATGTCTTGCCGTAGACGTGGATCTGCACGGAGCAGTTCCAGCCGCTGGCCCCGCGCCCGACGTCCACGGTGAAGGTCACGGCGTCGCGCGTGGCCCAATTCCCGTAGTTGTTGAGCAGCACGTCGCGCGACCTGTAGGTGATGCCGTTCACGATCACGTCGTAGTGCGTGCCGTACTGTGCCGCATACTTGTCGTCGATCGCGGCGGTGATTGTTATGCGCGAGGTGGTGTCGTTGACCGTGCTCACGCCGTCAACGGAGATATAGCCGCAATACCAGCGGTTGCGCCCCGCGATCTGAATCTCCCTTGTATAGGTTCCCATTGGCTACCTTCCCGACCCTGCGGACCGCTTGGCTGCGGAGACCAGAACGTCAACCGCCTGCATGATCCGCTGGTCTGCGTTTAAGCTTTCCCCGTTGACCGTGACGTTGTAGGTCGTGCCGGCAGCGCCTGCCCCGGCAACGGCAACCGACGGAGCGACCGTGATGCCCGAGCCGATAAGCGAGCTTGCGGAGGCTAGCGCCGACGTGATGGCGGAGCTGACCGCCCCAGTGCCGCTGCCGATGCCCTCGGCCCATCCCTCCATGAGCGCCTTGCCAGAGTAGGTTGTATAGCCGTGGCCGCTGAATGGGCCGCGCTTTGCGGGCGAGAACGGGAAGAACGAGCGGATCTGCGAGACGGCGCCGGACACAGCGGAGAGGGCGCCGCCGATTGCGTTCTGGATGCCCTGCGTGAAGCCGTTGATCAACGCGCGACCGGAACCGACGAGCCACGACCCAGCGCCTGCGAAGAAGCCCATTACCTGGCCAGGGATGCTGGAAATGGTGTTCATGAGGCTCCCGATATGGCCAGACACAGCGCCGACGAGCGCCGAGAAGGCACCCGTCACTGCCGCGTACACCTGCTGCGCCGCGTTCGCCATCGTCGACACCATGGTCGAGAAGTACCCGGCAATCGAGGAGACGAGGCTGGACACGAGCGAGAGCGCTGAGGACACCAGCGAGCCGATGAACGCCACGACTGCGTTCACACCGCCTGAAACGGCGGCGACCACGGTAGCTATCCCGCCGCCGACAACGGATACGATCGAGCCGATGAACGTGGTAACCGCAGTCACGAGGCCGCTCACGACCGACATGACGAGGCCAATGGCAGAGGCTACGACGGATGCGGCGTTTACCACGACCGAGATCACCTGGCTTGCCACCGTTATCACGACGGACACGATTGAACCAACTACAGACAGCACTATCTGGATTACCGGTATGAGCATCTGAGCCACGGAGAGCACTATCTGCATGCCGCTAGCCAATATCGGCAGCACGGCGTTGGCGAGGTTTGCGAGCGCCGTGCCGATAGACGTGATTGCCGGCATGAGCGCAGCGCCCACCTGCGACACGAGCGGGCTTACCGCAGCGAAAAGCTGCATGGCGACGCCGATGACCTGCGAAATGATCGGGACGATCATCGCGAAGGCGTTGTGTAGCACGGGCAGGATGGCCTGGCCGATGTTCAGCAGCGTCGAGCCAAGCTGCTCTATGACAGGCCGCACGGCGCTGAACGCGCCGACTGCGCCAGATGCGAATGACGCGATGGCGGGCAGCATCTGCGATGCGAAGTACGTCACGAACGGCGACACCGCCGAGATGGTCGTCGTCACGGCTCCGCTAATAGTCGAGACGATGGTGTTCCAGATGCTCGGTATCTGCTCGCCAAGCTGCCCGAAAGCGGACTTGCACGTGTCTACGACGGATGCCGCAGTGTCGGCGATCGCCTGAAACGCCCCCGTTATCTGGGAAGCGTCGACTGTTGGCAGCTGTATGCCAAGCTCAGCCAGGGCTCCTACGGCGATGTTCCAAGCGGTCGCGAGCGCTTCCGAAATCGCTGGGCCAAGGACTGGGCCAAGGCCAGACAGCACAACCGGGAACGCCTCGACGATTCCCTTGCCGATCTGCGCAACTCTAGGGGCCACGTTCGTGGCTACCGCGCCGATCGACTCAAGCAGCTGCTGCGTGAGCTGCGAGAAGTCAACGTCGTCGCGCCCGAGTCCTGTGATGAAGTTCTCCCACGCGGCCTTCGCCATGCCGATGGAGCCGCTGATCGTGGTAGCGGCCTCCTTGGCGGTGGTGCCAGTGATGCCCAAGTTCTCCTGCACGGTATGGATGGCCTCGACCACATCGGCATAGCTGTCGATCGTGAGGTCGGCGTTCTTGCCCTGCTCCTGGCGCAGTTTGTTGGCGTCTGCGATCAGGCGCTTCATCTCGGCCTGCGTGCCGCCGTAGCCGAGTTTCAAATTGTCCAACATCGTGTAGTTCTGCTTCGCAAAGCCTTGGTAGGCGTTCTGCACGTCCGTCATGTCGGAACCCATCTTGTTCACGTTGTCCGACATGTCGCCCATCGCCATGTTGGCGTAGTCAGCCGCCTTGGCCACGTCTCCGCTGCACGACGAGACGAGCGAAGCCGCGAAGCTCGTGGCCTGCGTCATGTACTGGTTGGCGGACATCCCGCAGGTCTTGTACGCCTCTGCGGCATAACCTTGCAGCGTCTGTGACGCGGAGCCGAACAGGGTGTCGACGCCGCCCACCAGCTGCTCGTAGTCGGCATATGCGGAAAGGGCCGCGCCACCAATCGCGGTCACGGCCCCGGTGAGCGCTGTGAACCCGGCTAGCGCCGCAGTGGCGACGCCCTTGGCTACGGTTCCAAGCCCGGTCAGGATGCCCGATGACTTTTTGGCCCCGCCGTCGATGCCGACGGTCATGGAGTCGCCGAAGGCCTTGCCTGCGGCGTTGCCCTGGCTGCCGAACTCCTTGCCGATTTTGCTCGCGAAGCCGTCCATCGACGGCATCAAGGACACATAGGCCGACCCGACGCTAGTCACCATCTTCCCCTCCTATCCCCAGGATCTTGTCTATCTCTTCCTTGGCTTCCAGCGCGTTCGCGCGGTGACGCTCAAGCTCTGCGAGCTGCGCCGGTGTCTTGATTGGCTCGGGAGGCTCCGTGCTCCTGTCCTTCTTGTCGGCCATGCCCCAGGCGATGCACCGAAGCTGGTGCTCGATACGCCAGAGCATGTAGTCGGTCGTGCTCCACCTGAGTTGCGGGTACTGCGCCTTGGCGAGGCGCGAGTTGTCGGGGAGGTGCTGCCAGAGGAGCGCCATCCGATCGAGGTCTTCGGGCGCTCCATCCAATGGCAGGGCTATGCCGTAGAACTGCTGGAAGTCTGCTATCGCTTCGCCGCGCCTGTTCTCGAGGTCGCTGGCGAAGCCTATTAGTTTTTTGTCTTTGCCACCTCGAAGGCCGCGTCGCACAGGCGGCGCATGTCGTATGACGTTCCGCCGAGGGCTTCGATATACTCCTCGTCTCGACCCATGAAGATGCGCTCCATGGCGTCCATCATCCCCGCCGGGTCGGTTTCGCTTCGGGCGAATTGCTTCACGGTTTTGTAGGACTTCAGCTCGTCGAGGTCTGCGGCGAACTCGCCGTCAACGCCGTCGACGGTAAAGGTGATCTCGGTCATTCTCTTTCCCCCTAGGCGTTGTTGGTCTCGGTTGACTCGATGTAGTCGTAGCAGGTGTTGCCGTTGCTATCGACCAGGTATTTGAACGTGATCTGGCGCCCGGCAATCTCGCTCACGGCGAGCTTGATATCGTCGAGCTCAGAGGACTTGGCGGCTGGCACGACCTTGCGCCAGCGGCGACCGTTCTTGAGCACGAGTTCGAGCACGATCGACCACGCCTCGTCCTTGTTGCCGTTGTGCTCTACGGTGATAACGCCGTCGAGGTCGGTCACGTTGTCGGCGCCGTACATGACCTTGAGGGTCTGCGCCTTGATCTCTGCGAGCGTGAGCTTCGCGGACTCCACGCGCGAGGTCGTGGCGGAGTCCATGAGGTCGCCGTTCATGTCCTTCAGCTCGTTGGCGTCGGTCTCCTCGGACTCGGTGTATCCATCCTCGGAGATGAAGCCGAGGTTGAGGAAGGCTTCGGCGAGATTGGTCTTGATGTCGGTGGGGAGGGTGGTGCCTGTCGGGGCCACGAAGATATATCCGCCCTTCACGCCCTTGGTGGACGAGACGTTCTTGGTCTCGTTTTTCTTGAAAAGTGCCATGTCGGCTCCTATTCGCAAATGGTTACGTTTACGTTGGTCTGGTATCGGCGCTGGCGGCTGTCCGGGTCGTCCCAGCGGTACGTGTCTCCGCACGTGGCCTCGAACACGCACTCCTCGTCCATGAGACTCGACACTGCGTGCTCCACGGCTTCGGCGATCTCTGCGGCGCGTCTGCGGGTCTTCGCCCATGACTGCGCCACGAGCTGCACACGGTTGATGCAGCCGCTGCGGCTAGATCCGGTCTGCGACACCGATATGAACTCGCTGGGCCTGTCGGCTGGTACGTCGAGCACGGCCTTGATGCCGGTCTCGTCCATGAGCCGCTGCGCCACCATGCGCTCCACGTCCATCACTCACCGCCTCCGAACATGGATCTGAGGCGGTTGTGCTTGCGCTCGCTCGCATGGGCGTGCGGAGTCGCCGTGGTAACCACGAAGCCGTTTGCGAGCTTGCCCTTGAACTTGCGGACTATGTAGCCGGCACCCTCGCCGGGGTGCCGGGAGAAGGACGAGTTGCACGATGCCGCTGCGGCGTCTGCCTTCTTCTTAAGAAGCGTTTGCACCGCGCCTGAGTTCATAACCTCGGCATAGCCGCCGCGCTTCCAGCCCTTCCACTCGAACTTCACCTTGCACTTAGCCATCGGTGCGCCCCACTTCCACGGTGAGGTTCCAATCGCCTGGGGTGTTTTCCGGGTCGTAGCGCTGCGGGTCGCCTATGACGCGGTACTCGGTGCCTCGAACGTTCACGCGGCACCCCTTGAGCGATGCGGTGAAGCTCTTGGGGAAACACAGCGTGTAGGCGACCTCAGTGCCATCGGGGCGCGATGCGTCGAGTTCCGACGTGGCCCCCGGGCACACGATCACGCCCTCTATAGCGGTGTTCACGCTGCCGCGCTCGATAGGCTCGCCGAGCGAATCGAAGTCGACCACTGGTGTTGTGACCGTCACCGATTCGGTGCTTATGAGTCCCATTCGGCATCACTCCCAACCGGTTGGAGCGCCCCGATGCGCTGGTCGAGCAGCCCGAGGCGCTTCAGCTCCGTCTTTCCCAGGTACATTTCGCCGAGGGCAGACCCGTACGACACGCTGGCCGTGTAGCCGCCTGCGCCCTGGCTGTACTGCATGGCACCCGCCAGAGCTGCTGGTGCAGACAAGACCCTGTTGACCACGAGGCAGCACACCGCTGCGGCAGATCGGTCGAAGGCGGCTACCTTGCCGCGCTCGTAGTCGCCCACGTTTGATTCGTAGGCGCTCATGAGCAGGTCTGACGCGTCTGAGAGCAGGGTCGCGGCGCGTGCCTCGTCGGTCGGGTCGCCGTACCTCGCCCTGTAGTCTTCGATGGTCGCTAGCGGCTCCATGCGCCTACTCCTCGCTGGC
Source organism: uncultured Collinsella sp. (assembly GCA_958431945.1). Classification (GTDB taxonomy): domain Bacteria; phylum Actinomycetota; class Coriobacteriia; order Coriobacteriales; family Coriobacteriaceae; genus Collinsella. The sequence continues at coordinate 10,340 of CAUASQ010000010.1, forward strand.
AGGCTCTTCGGCCTTGCCGGAGTCAACCGGCTTCGCGGCATTCTCGCCGGCCTTCTGCTCGGACGCCTCGGAGGTCGCGGCCATCACGCCAGCGTCGACGAGGCACTTGACCACCTTGGCGATGGTCGGGTTCGCACCAGGGTTTGCGGCCTGTTTGGAGATGCCGACAGGCTCGCCGTCGGCGGTCACGAAGCAAACGTGCTGCGGGAGGATCGGGGATGCCTTGGATGCGTCCTCGACGATGAACTTCTGCACAAGGTTCGCCATGGTTACCGCCCCCTAGGCCGTCTTCAGGATGGCGAAGGCCTTGGGGTCGAGAACCGCGTAGGCAAGGACCGCCTCGGTGCGGTACGCGACCTGGTTGTATCCCTTCAGGTCCTGACCGGTGTTGTCTGGGTCGCCGTACTCGATGATCTCGGAGGTCATGTCGCGCACCATGCCCCACTTGATGGTGGAGAAGTCGCCCATGATGCCCGCCACCTTCGGGTCGGTCTTGCAGCGGCGACCGTTGACGGTGCCGGAGGTCGCGGCGGGGATGCCGTCGATGTTGCCGACGTTGAGGGACAGCGGGATCTCCGGGTAGAGGCGCTGGCCGGTGGCGGGAATGCGCAGCTTGCGGAGGTCTGCGGCGAACTTGCGGGAGAGCGCGAAACCGTTGATGTCGTAGTCGATAAGCGCGTCGGCCAGCGCGTCGATGTCGTCGACCGCGGATGCCGAGGCGGTTACGGCGTTGGCCTCTGCGGTGAGCGCGGTGTAGCCATCGAGCGCGGTGCCCGTCTTGGGGGACACGGCGTGGTAGACCACGTAGTCGAGCGCTCGGCCAATCGCGGCGGTCTGGTCGGCGATGATGTTGGTCACGATCTCAAGCTGGTTGTCCTCGTCGGCCCAGCGCAGCTCGTCGGAGACGCGTGTGGTCGTGACCACCTTCACGCGCTTTGCGACGATCGGCGTGGTGGAGACCTCGGAACCGCTCTTCTTCGCGCCCTCCGCAACTACCTCGGCCTCGGTTGTCGGGTTGAACACGATGTATGTGGTGTCGGAGAACGTCTGCGGGGTGCTGGGGGACAGCGCCGCGATGGTGGAGGTGTCCTTCGCCTTGTTGATGATGGAGGTCACTACCTTGTGCGGGAGCTTGACCTTGCTGGTGTCGTTAGCCATTTCGGCTCCTTACTTGTCTCTAGTTGTTACCGAGGAGCTGGCGCGTGAAGTCGCGCAGCTCAGATTTGTCGCCGTCGCCCGGCTTCGGGAAGCTTCCCGGCTTCTCGACCTTGGGCGCGGGCGGCTTCTTGAACGCGGCGAGCATGTCGTCTGCCCACTTGGACATGCTTTCCTCGTCGTCGCCGACGATCAGGCTCGCCGGCACGCCCTTCTCCTGCGCGACCTTGGCCGCGATCTTCGACCGCTTCTCTTCCTTCTCCTTGTCGTCGAGCCTCTTCTTGAGGTCGGCGATTTGGTCTTCGGCGGTCTTGTTCGCGTTGTTGGCCTCCTCAAGCGCCGCCGCTGCGGTTCTGTTGGCCTTCGCCTTCTTCTCCCACTCGCGCGAGTGCTTCTTCTCGGCCTCGTACAGCGCCTTGTAGTCGACGGGCGGCTCCTGGTTGGCGCCATCTCCGCCTTCTGCTCCTAGTGCTTGTGTGGGTTCGTTCGCCTCTGCCATGTCGCGTCCTTTCCCGTGCCGTGCGGCACGCCTGAGCTGCCGTGCGGCTGCTCAACGGTTCGTTAGTTGGGCCGTGCGGCCCGTCCGCGACAGTTTCTTATGAGCGTGAGATTCGACATGAAAAGGGCCACCCGTAGGTGGCCCTTGCCTATTTGCACTGGTATAATCTGTTGATGGAACGGCATGCTGCCCTCTACTTTTGAGGTTTTCGGTGCCGTTCCTTTTTATTTGACAGCTATGTACCTGCCATCCTTCAGCAGCAGGCGCACATGCGCGACCTTTGGGTACTTAGGCGCGAGATCCTTTGCCGCTGATATTAGTGCATTGTCGTCTATTCGCTCGGATACGGAGTTGTCAACGACCATGCACTTGACGCCCTCCTTTCCAGCCGTGCTGTCAAGGTAGTTCTTCATTGCGCCCCATGCGTTTCCAGACGTTCCGATTGTCTTGATTTCGATTCCGTTTTTCAGGTCTGGAAGCCCGACTTTGCGCTTTCTCCCATCTTCCTGAACCCATCTGTAATCTTGGATGAACGTCGGGGCAACGCCGTGATGCGCCAGCCTCTTAGCTGTTCCTATTTCCGCTTTGGTCGCCCGCTTCTCCACCCCTTTGCTGACAAATCCGATTTTTGGTTCCGTGCCAGTTGCGTACCATTTCGGGTCTCTGGTCTCGATCTCCTCGACCATGCGCTTGTTCACGTACTTGTCGAACGCCTTGCTGGCTTTTCCGCCATGCTCCTTGATGTACGCCTCGCGCTCGGCATCGGGCAAGGCATCCCAATCTGAGCGTATGCCGTTGCGCCCGCCGAGCGCGTCCATGCACTCGTTGAACCTGTCATACATACCGTCTGGATCGTATCCCTTGACCTTCGGCCCCTTGCCGAAGCTCGGCACGACGCGGCAGTCGCACTTGGGGTGTGAGTGGCTCGCAGCCTCCTTCGTCTTGTAGTTGAAGCCGAACGAGGAGAGCATGAGGCAGAAGCCGCACGTCTCGCCAGACGGCACGCGTGCGTACCTCGGCTTCGCCGGGTCTTTGGAGGCGTTGTGCGCCACGCACATGTTCGCGGCCTTGCGAATCTCTGCATCGAGGCGACGAACGCACGCGGCCACGAATAGGTCGGTGGCTTCCTGCTTCACCACGCTAACCATGAACGCCTTCACCGAGCCGTACGTCGCCTGGGGGTCGCGTAGCGACTCGGCGACGGCGGCGTACTTCCCGGGCGCGTCCTGCGCCTTGCGCACGGCGTCATAGAACTCGGCGGCGCGGCCAGCCGCAACGGTGTCTGCATAGTAGCCGCAAGCCGTCTCGATCACCTCGTAGGCCGCCTCTCGCAGCGCCGCTATGTCGCCGTTCCCGCTCGCCTCCCAGTCGGCCACCAAGCGGGTGAGCGCGTCGCTGGCTTGGCGCTGCGCCATTCCCGATAGCGCGTTGATTTCGTCCGTAAGCTCGTTAAGCAGGCTGCGAGGTATCTCCGCCATCCTCGCCCTCCTTCGGCTCGAACAGCGAGGCCACGGCGGCGCTCGCCTGCGCCTTCTTGTTGTCGCTGTTGATACGCTGGATCTGCTCGTCTGTGTAGTCGAGCATTTCGAGCATCACGTCGGAGTTGGCGAGCTTCGGCAGGCCCTGCACCTGCTTAAGCGCGGCGTCGGACAGGCTCACGATTGACGGGTAGGCCGGGGACATGAAGCGCGGGTTGAGGTTGTAGCCGGCATCGCGCTCGGTCTCGTAGTCCGTGCCGTTCGCCACAGCGAGCGCCATGTAGGCCACGTTGCGCAAAGCGTTGCCATTCTCGCGGTTGAGGTTCTTCGCATCGATCACGAGCGGTTCGAGCGATGCGGCGATGGCATCCGAAGAGGATGGGTTGTCGTTGCTCACGCCGAAGAAAGACACCGGAACGTTGGTGACCGCCGACATTTGGCATGCTAGCTGGCGCAGGTACTCGGTGAGCGGCGCCATCTGCAACTGGGCCGACTGCCACACGGTCGGCGAGTCTCCGTCAGGGTCTTTGGTGATCTCGTTGACCGCCCCCATCGACGCGTCGTACTTGTTCTGCCCGTTGATCATCTTCTTGTATGTGCCGAGCAGCCAGGTCTGCGGCAGCGTCGCGGCCTCAGACGCCACCTCCATGCGGGCGCGTTGGCGTATGGCGTCGTCTGTAATGCTCATGACCGAACGGCTGATGCGCGAGGAGCCGAACGGTCGCTCAAGCGTGGCATCGTAGGGCATAGGCTCCATGAGACAGCGACCCATGCCATGCTCCATGTAGTCGGCCACCCAGTGGCCGCTGCCGCGCGTAAGCACCACCAGCGCGTCTTCTGTGAGCAGGTGCACGACGGTCGGCACGCGCTCGGTGTCACTTGGCATCTTCTTCGACTCGGCCACAACGAGACCGGCCTTGATGCGCTTCTGCGCGTCATCCCAGATTGCCGCCGCTGCGGTTGCCGGGTACGCGGAGATGATTGGCTTGCCGCCGCCGTCCGTGACAGTCCAGAAGCCGCAGCAGTGCTTCAGCTCACCGATAAGGTTCTTGCGGTAGAGAGCTTCGAGCTGGTTGTCGGCACATATGTCGCGCAGCCGCATGGTAACGGCATCGTCGTCGGCAGTGAAGCCGTTGAACACCGAGCGATCTGCCAGGGCGTGCACCGCCTTCTTGGGCCAGTCAACGCGCGGGTTGATCTTCTTGGCGAGGGCTTTCGGCATGGCGATGCCTAGGTCTTTGACGCCGACGTGTCCGAGGTAGTAGTCCTCCCGCAACATGTTGCGGGATCGGTGGGTGCGCCACGTGTCCATAAGCTCGCGCACGAGCGCCTTGTCCTCGTGTCGCAGGCCTTCCGCCGCCGCGACCTGTCCGGCCAGTTCCATGTTTACTGCTGCCATCAGAAGCTTGCCTCCTGTTTACGTCTCGGGTCTCTCTTGGTTGTCCTCGCCGCCCATAGGGCCAGCGATGCGCTCTCGATCGGCGCTGACGAAGAGTCGGGGCCGTCGCCGAAGCCCCAGCCGTCGCGCCCGATGTCGCGCTTGATCGACTTCGTTGCGGAATCGTCCAACGCGGGCGATTCGATGTGGCTCGTCGTCCCGGCGTTGACCTCGTCGGCCAGCATCGTCGCGGCGGCCTGCACGATCGCGGTGCTGCCCATGACGATCGCCGACTTCGGCATCCTGCCGTCCAGAAGTCGCTGCTTCAGCGCGTCCGCTCCGCTCTTTCCGTCGATGCAGACGCACGCGATCTCCTCGCGGTTGCGCAGCAGCATGTCGGATATGCCGACAGTGCCGCCCTCAGCGCCCATGAGGTCGTAAAGCTCGACGTAGGAGCCGGCACCGCGCTCTGCCTTCGCCCAGGACACGGCAACGCGCGACCCGTCGGGCGAGAACTTCACGCCGAACGCGAGCTTGCCTTCCTGCATCGGCCCCGCCGCCTCGCACGCCTTCCACTTGGCGCTCGAAAGCGCGTATGAGTCGGCTCCTCCGATTGGGCTCCACCAGCCAAGGCGCTCACGCGCGAAGACGTCGGGCTGCATCTGCTCGGACTCGCCGCGTACGGCCTCTATGTCGAGGATTGTGCCGAGAGACGGGTTGTACTCGAACCATCGCGACTCGTCGTGCACGTCGCCGATCTCTGTAGCGCCCCACTCGATCCATCCCATCTCAGACCTGCCGTTGTGAACGTCCTCGTGGAGGTCGCGGAACACCGTGCCAACGTTGTCGGGGCTTGGCGGCGTGCCCAGGTAGATCGTCTGCGGGTTGTGCTTCGACCCTGCCGAGATGGCGGGCAGAGAAGCCGCCTGCTGCTTGGCCGTAAGCTCCTGCGCCTCGTCGTAGATAAGCACGTCGTAGGTCTTGCCTCGCGCCAGCGAGTCGGTGCGCGTGGTGAAGCGGATAAGGCCGCCGTTCTTGAGCTTGATGGCCTGTTGGCCGTTGGTCTTGCGCACGGCGAGCAGCAGGGCGTTAAGCTCAGGCTCGTCCTCGTCCTCGAATGGCCTTGAAAGCTCCTGGAACATCTGGTCTGAGGTGTCGCCGTGCTGGCATGTGTACAGAATCTTCTCGCCGTTGAGGGCGCCGTGGAAGCAGCGGGCGCGAACGTCCCAGCTCTTGCCGTTCTGTCGCGGGATGGATATGCCGATCGAGCGCAGCAGATACTTGTCGCGTCCATCGCGGGCGAGCATGGCGTCGAGCAGGTGCGGCTGCCACGGCAGCGGGTCACCGAAGTACGCGGATGCCAGTTCTGCCGCCATGGGGCCGTCCCCGTCGAGCCTTTCTGGGATGTTCGCCTCGTATGTCGGGGTCTGCCTCGCCTGCATCACGCGCCTGCCGCCTTGGCACGCGTCTCGCGGTCGTCGAACATGAGCGTGAGCAGCTTGCCGTGGGCGCTCGCGGGTCGCGCCTGCTGCACCGTGACGTTGCGGGCCGACTTGGACAGGCCGAGCTGGTCTGACAGCGCTCTGATCTCGGTGCTGGCCTCCTTCAGCACGGTCAGCGCCGGATTCTTGCGCATCATCTTGAGCCGCTTGCCGCCCTTGCCTCTGATCGGCTTGTATGCGGTGGCGTCGAGTATTTCGATCTCGTTGCCCCCGAGGGCCATGGCCTCGCGTGCCTGGTTAGCCACGGCGTGCCAGTAGCAGAGCAGCGCCAGCGTCGGCGCATCCTCCTGCGCGAACGTGCGCCTCGCGGTCAGCTGCTCCCAGATGGCGGCTTGCACGGGGTCGCTAGCCACTTCCTGCGGCATCTCGATGTTCTCGGCCATGATTCCCTCCTTCTTCGCGGGGAATCGTAATGGCGGCGTGAGATAGCGAAATCGTTCGGAACGGGCGGGGGGAAATCGGCCCTAGGCGGCCGGAGTGGCCTTCCGACCCGGGGGAGGGGCGACCGCCCCGCCTCTTTTCGGCGGCTTCGGCGCTTGGGGCCAAAAGAAAGGGCGCGACCGCCGAAACGACCGCGCCCCTATTGGTGCATTGCTATGTTTTCCCTCAGAACAGCCGCGTGCGGCGTATCTGGTACTGCTTGGCGTCGCCCGGCATCCTGTTGCCGCGCCGCTGGTTGCAAATCCTGTGGGCTGCATCCACGTTGGAGTAGTCCAGCGGGCTGCCTCCCCTCGACACGGGCAGCAGCTCGTCCACCTCGAAGCTCCACGGGTCGCCGCTCGGCAGGCTGTAGTCTATCGGCTGGCCGCATATGTGGCACGGCCTTCCCTCTGCCCTCAGCCTCGCTCTCAGCTTGCGCCTTGCGTTGCCGTTGCGGTTGCGCGGGTTGCCACTCATGCCAGCATCGCCGCTATCCCGCCGATGCACCACACGATGCCGTAGCACACGAGCAGCATCAGGAAGAGCATCACGAGCATGGACACGACAGCACCGGCCGCATCCATTAACTTCTTGTATCCCATGTCAACCTCCAATGATCATGCGGGCCAGCGATACCGCCGCCCACAGCGTCAATCCGTCTATTAGCAGGGATGCCGCTATTATGAGCAGGCATCCCCGGTTGCATCCCGGGCGGCTCATTCGTCCCACCTTATCGTTCCGTCGTCGTATTCGGCCCGCAGCCAGTCCAGGTACTCGCCCCACGAGGCGAAGTCCCGCACCCGGCGCGATGCGAACGCGCACGCGGTGAAGGGGTTGCACTCGCTCACCGCTATGCGGAACCGCCGCCCGTCGCGCAGCATGCGCACCTCCATGCGCATCGCGGCCTCAGGCGAACCGAAGTACCGCTCCCAGTTGGTCAATCGTCCACCTCCTACCCGCAGGCGAGCAGGGCCAGAACCACCAGCCCCGCCGCCAGCGTTCTGATTACATAAAGCTCAAGGGCCACAACCGCGACAAGCAGCGCGGCGCATGATGCCGCTATCCATCGAACCGTTTGCACCAGTCCTCCTGCATGTCCTTGTAGTGTTCGACGATCCAGTCTCGCGCCCACTTCGCAGCCTCCCATGCCGCCATCGGCTCCTTCGCCTCCTGGGCGCTGAAAGCCTCCTCGAACTCAAGCTCGCAGATGCCGTAGTCGCAGCATCCCTCTATGCAGTGGGCGCAATCTCCGCAAGCCGGCTCGTCCACCCGGTTCCACGGCGCGTTCGGGTCTCCATCGAAGCAGCCGGGCGGCAGGTTCCACCCGCTGCCCGGCTCGTAGTAGGCCATGCTCACGAGGCATCACCACGGCACGGTAGGTCGTACCCGATGAGCTCAAGGTCGTAGGCCACAGCTGCGGCGCGCTCGACCTTGCAGCCCCGTGCGTTCTCCCAGCCATCGCATAGGTACACAGCGTCGCACTCGGCCATCTTGCCAAGGCTTTGGCTCAGGTAGTACAGCGGCACGTTCACCACCTTGGGCGGCACCGCGAGGCCGTCCTTGAAGTACGTGTCCACGACCTCGTATCCGCGCCGCTCAAGCTCTGCGACCGCCTTCGCGCGGGCCTCAAGTATCTGCTCCTCGCCAAGCCCGTTCATGGGCTGGACGATCATCGCCTTCTTCATTTCTGCTCCTCTCGCACGTTGCTATAGTCGATTTCGTCGCGGCACTTTTCGCAGACCTCGCCGACACGCTTCTTGTTGTCCTTCCAAAATTCGCGCGGGTAGCTCGTGAAAAACGGGTTGCAGTGCGTTTTGCCGCACCTCGCGCACGTCCATTTATACGGGTCGCAGCTCATGCGATCTCACCCGCCTCGGCCATGGCGATCCTCTCGCCGATCCACCGCATCACGGGGACGGCCATGCTGTTGCCGATCGCCTTGTAGCGCGGCCCGTCCGGGCACTCGTCTGCGGGCTTGCCGCGATAGGGTATCTTCGTCCAATCGTCGGGGAAGCCTTGCAGCCGCTCGCACTCGCGCGGCGTGAGCCTTCGCACAACCATGTCTCCTCCTTCCTCGCTGAAAAGCGTCTGTGTGTTGCTGGTGGAGAGGGTGAGCGACACTTCATCGCTCACCAGCGCTCCTTTGCCCCCGCCCGCGCATCCGCAGCGGACGAGCAGCGTGCAGGCGCTCACAGGCACACCGACGGCGCGTCGCCGCCAACCTTGAGCGTGCCAACCATGTCGTATCCGATCGCCGTGTTGGCGTTGAGGTCGGCCATCGTTATCGGCTCGTCGATGGGGTAGACGGCGGGGTTGTGCCAATCGGCGGTGAGCGTGGGAGACTGCTCAGGCTCTGCGCCTACTCCTCCTGCGCCTGCCCCTTGGTGGTACTTGAAGCCTGCGCTGCGAGGGCTTCTTCCAGCCTCTTCGGCAAGGCTCGCCCTCTTTTCCGCGCTCGATTCAAGATCCCCTCGCATGCTCTCCGGCTCAATGAGTACGCCGATGGGGGGGGGCAGGCTCCAAGATGTCCGACAAGAAAGAGACGGCGGCGTCTTTGGGCCACTCCGAAGAACTGCGCATCGAGTATGCGCCACGCCAGGCCGTACCCGAGCTTGTCCATTTCGGACAGGAGCTGTCGGAAAGCCTCCCCATTCTCGCTTGAGAGCGCTCCCGGGACGTTTTCCCAAAGAAACCATCGAGGACGTATCTCACGTACCGCCCGAATGTACTCGAACATGAGTCCTGACTCACCTTGCAACCCCTCCCGTTTGCCCGCGATCGAGAAGGACTGGCACGGGCTTCCGCCCACCACCAGATCCACCTTGCTGCGGTACTTCTTCCAATTGGCCTTTGTCACGTCGCCGACGTTCGGCACCTCGGGGTACCGCTCGGCAAGCACGGCGCTGGGGAACTCGTCGAACTCGGCGAAGCACACAGGCTCCCAGCCCAGCGGTTCCCACGCCGCTGTCGCGGCCTCTATGCCGCTGAAAAGCGAGACGTACTTCATTGATGCGCCCCCAATGCTTGCTCGACGAGCATGAAGAAGCGGCGCTCGGCGCTGTCCGACGGGTTGCGCTTGCGCATGTCGGCAATCTTCAGCAGCTCGTCTTCCTCGTAATAGGTGGCGTCCCAATCGACCTCGGGCCAGTCGTAGCAGGAGCAGTGCCAGCCCTCCAGCAAGATATAGCCTTTGTCGTAATAGTCGTCGCTTCCATCGCCGGCGTAGATCAGCATGTAGCGCTCTTCGCTGTAATTAGGCTCGCTTTGAGCCGCGCAGATGATGCGCCACGGCTCGATAATTTTCGGCGCCTCGATGGTCTTCATGACTCGTCGCCGTCCTCGGCCTTCGGCGGTTTCTGCTCGAATCGACACCACCTGGTTCCGCGCACGTCTATTGCAACGAAATTGTCGTAGCGCTCGCAGCACGTGCGCTCCACGTGGTCGAGGTATGCCCCGCTGTCGCACAAGATGGTCACGCTGTTGAAGGCCTTGAAGCGCGAGTGCACGCATTGGGTGCACGGCGGTGTCATGGCCTTCCTGATCTCCCTGATCGGGTTTTTGAGCTTCATCGTAGGTGCCTCGTTCCTCTTCGCTTGCTCATCGCTGCGCCTCATCTTCGATGCCCGCGAGCTTCTTGGCGCGGTCGAGCATGTGCACGCGCATGTTGTAATCGCATTCTTCGAGACGATGTTTCTCGCAATAATCGCGGCAGCCGAGATTCACGTCCTCTTCCAGCTTCTCCCAGCTGTCGGGCTTCAGTTCGCCCGCTCGCTCGTCCCACATGCGTATAGCCATCTCTTCGTCCGGAGCGATGCTTCCCCTGGCCTTGCAGCGTGCGCATACGACGGCGTGCTCGGCTTCCTTATAGCGCACGTTCCCGCTTCCGCAGAACGGGCACGGCTTCAGCTCGGTTGTTTTGGCGCTCATTCGCCCACCGCCTTCCTGATTCGCGCAGCCCAGTCGGTCACGCCGTCCACGTCGGCTGCGTCGCACTCGTCGGCGACCCTCAAAAGCTCGTCGAGGTCAACCTTCCTCTTCGGCATCAAGCCCCATCCGTATTCCGTGCCACTCTCCGTTTCGATTGCGTACGGTGTCAGTGCGCAATCGGCCAGTTCGATGATGTAACAGCTCATTTCACCACCCCCGCAAGGCATCCGGGGAACGTGCCCGTCAGGTCGATACACGTGCCGTCATCGTCGACGGCGAAGCACTGGTAGCCGTCCTCGGTCATGGCCTCGACCTGCTTCAGCGCGTCCTCGCGCGTCTCGGCCTCGCCGATCTTGATACCAGCCCTGTAGGCACCGGCGTAGCTCTGGCAAAGCGAGCGCTCGTAGATCCCTATCATTCCTGGCCCGCCTTCCACTCGTTGACCAGCTCGTCGTACTCCTCTCGGAACTCTGGCTCGAAATAGGCGATGAACTCGCTCTTGGTCATGCCGCAGCGCAGGCTTGAGTAGCCGACGTGCTCGATGCACCAGTCAGAGAACGGAATGAGCTTGCCGCCGTCGTCCACGCTCGTGCGGTAGTCGGTGCCGTCGCGGTAGAGCTTACGGCGGCCTTCCTTGCGGATGGCCTGCTCGACCTTCGAGGCATCGCGCTCGCCGCGCTCCATGAGCTTGCCGCGCAGCTCCTCTGCCTCGTCCTGCGCCTGCTCAAGCTTGCCGCGCAGCCAATCGCGCTCCGCCTGCGCCTGCTCCAGTTGATCGAGCACGTACTGCTCGCATGTCTTGATCTCCATGGTTACATCCCTTCTCGTATCATCTCGTTGCCGTCACGGTCGGTGATCAGCCAATATCCGTATTCGTAAAGCGCCGGGTCATGCGGCTCGTACACCTGCAAAAGCTCGCCGGTCCACCAGGCCTCCTCGTAGACCTTCGAGCGCCACACCCACTCGGCCTTGAGCCGCGCCCCGCCGTGGAACTTGTCGTGGCATCCGGTGGTGCCGCTGCCGCACAGGCAGAACAGCGGGCTTCGCAAGTCCCATGTGCCGCACGGTGCGACCAGTCGGAACGTCTCGCCCCAAGAGCGGTGCGCCACGTGGTGCACGCTCCCAGCGCGCCTGCCGCACACGCAGCATCGGGGAGACAGCGCCTCGTATGACTTGCCGTGGGTGTAGTGCGCCCCCAGGTGAGGCTTGCCGTAAAGCTCGGCTCGCTCCTTCGTGTAGCCGCGCAGAATGCCTGCATCGAGGATCATTGCAGCCTCCCGTCCGGGCCGTCGAAGTGCACGACCCTCGCGCCGCCCCTCAGCCGCGACACGATGGCCTTGGCGGTGTCGGGGTCTCCCTGCTCGGCGAGCCTGCGCACGAGGTCGCTTGGCTTGTACTGCGTTGTCACCAGCGTTGGCAGCATCGCGGAGTAGCGCTGGTCGATCAAGCTGAAAAGGCTGTCGAGCACGAAGCCCGTCGGCCTGCGCTTGCCCAGGTCGTCCACGATTAGGTAGCGCACCTCGGCGTAGCGCTTGAGCGGGTCGCCGCCGTCGTGGAAGCTGCGCTGAATCTCGTCGAGGATGCGGTACATCGGTGCCATGAGCACCGACCGCTTGCCGCCAGCCAGGCGCTTCGCCACGGCTGCGGCGCAGGTGGTCTTGTGAGTTCCGACGTCTCCCCAGAGGTACACCCACTGGCCGCGCTTCATGCACTCGGCGATCTCCGCAGCCAACGGGTGGTCGAGGCTCACGTAGCGATCGGGCACGCCCGCCCGCTTCCAGTCGTGCATGGCTCTGTCGAGCGCAGCCTTGCGAGCCGCCTCGGCCTCGGCCTGGCGCTCCTTCTCGCGATCGGCCTCGGCGCCTGCGCAGCCGCACTGCTCGTAGCCGCAGAACAGCGTCCGCCCAGCGAGCCGCGTGGTGCGGGCCTTGAGGGTCGCGCCGCAGTGCGGGCACTCAGTCGTAGGCCGAAAATCCATCGTCTGGCACCTCCTTCGCGCTGCCGTTCCTGGGCTTCGAGGTGCGCAGCCAGTTGCGCACCGTTGCCTTCCAGTCCTTCATGTGCGATCGCCCGACCATCCAGCCTTTCTGGGCGTAGAAGTCGACGAAGCGCTCGGGGTCGAAGTCGAGGGCGGTGAGGTCGAGTCCCTTGTCCGCAGCGAACTGCTGGGCGTATTCGGCGACCTCGGCGGGAGAGGGGGCGCGGAAACGCGCCGCTTTCCCTCTCTCCTTAATCCCTTTTCCTAACTCCTCTTCCTCTTCCTCTTCGCTTGCCCGTTTGCTCTCGGGTTTGCTTGCATCGTTGCTTGCCGCTTTGCTCTGCGTTTTGCTTCCGCTTTTGCTTGGCGGTTTGCTTCCCGTTTCGCTTGCCCGTTTGCTCTCGGGTTTGCTTGCCGCTTTGCCGCCCGATCCTCCCGCCACGATGCGCTTGCGTGAGGTCTCCATGACGGGCTGCACGGCGAACAGCACGGCCTCTTGGGCGTCCGTCCGAGGCTCGGGCTGCTCGCCAGTTCGCAGGTACCGGACGATCATGCCGATAAGCTCGTCGCCCTCCCTGCGGTTGCGCAGCCTAAGCGGCCCGTCTATGAGCGAGTCCAGTACCTGCATGCCGCCATCGCCCCTAAAACTGGATGTCGCCGTCGTACAGGCTTTCCTGGGCGGGCGGCATGGGCGCTTGCTGCGGCGCCGTCTG
>CAUASQ010000011.1 GCA_958431945.1 uncultured Collinsella sp.
CGGTGTTCTTGATGCCGCTGCTCGCGCAGCTCTTCTACCGCGTGGTCGACGCCGCGCCGGTCGCCGCCGTGGCAGAAGTTGCCGAGCATCCATCCGATGCGCTCGACATCCTGCGCGCCCATCACGACCTAGCGAGCTTGCTCGCGCGCGAGCATGAGCTGCTGACTTCGCATGGCCATGGTCGCGTATTCGAGGGCCTGCCTACGCTCGATACGATTGCCGAGCGTCTTTCCGCCGAGGCGGCGAGCGGCCACATCGATGCCCGCATCGTGGACGCTGCGCACCTGCTTGCCGATAAGACCTATGGAGACGAGGTCGACCCGTCCGAGCTGACTCCGCGCGAGCGTCGCCGCCTGGAGCGCGCCAAGCTCGCCGTGCGCGAATACCGCCGCCGCATGTTGGAGCTCTATGCGCGCGATGAAGCCCAGGACGACGACGGCAGGTAGCCAACGCCGTCGCGGAAAATGCATCCCAGAATCCGCGTCCAGAGTGGGACGCGCTTTCCGCGAGAGGCCCGTTACGGAAAGCGTGTCCCAGAATCCGCGCCCAGAATGGGACATAGTTTCTGAAAGAAGGCCCTGAGGGAAACTGCGCCCCGTTCTGAGCTGAAATACCGGGACGCAGCTTCCCCTGCAAGCAGAACAAGGCGCGCTGCCTGCGGTTGATGCAGACAGCGCGCCTTTTGCGTTGGGCTTCGTTGAGGTTCGAAGTAGTGGACTAGTTGGCCATGACGCCTTCGGTCCAAGCCTCAACGTCCTCGATGCGCAGGACGTTGGCGACCTCGGCCACACAGCCGACGTTGGCAAGCTCGGCCGCGGCAGCCTGGACGTCCTTCTCGAGCGCGCGATGCGTCAGGAAGATGACCGAGCAGGCATCGTTGACGCCCGACTTGCCGTCCTCGACTTGGTTGATGAGCGAGATCGAGATGTTGTGCTTGGCAAAGATGTCGACCGTCTCGGACAGGGCGCCCACGCGGTCGGCGACCTTCAGGCGCACATAGTACTTGGTCTGGAGCTCGTCCATGGGCTTAAAGGCGAGGTTGTGACCATAGGGCTCAATCTCGGGCAGCGGAGCCACGCCGCGGCTGATCTGCTCGGAGAGCGACAGGATGTCGCCCACGACGGCGCTCGCGGTGGGGAAGGAGCCTGCGCCGGCACCGTAGAACATGGTCTCACCCACGGCGTCGCCTACCACGTAGACGGCGTTCATGGCGCCGTTGACCTTGGCAAGCATGTGGTCGGCGGGGATCAGCGTGGGATGCACACGGACGTCGACGCCGGCGTCGGTATTGCGGGCGATGCCGAGCAGCTTAATGGTGTAGCCGAGCTCGCGGGCCTGGGCGATGTCCTCGGCGCCGATGGTACGGATACCCTGCTGGTAAACATCGTCGGTGGTAACGCGGGTGCCAAAACCGATGGAGGCGAGGATTGCCGTCTTGCTGGCGGCATCGAAGCCGTCGACGTCGGCGGACGGGTCGGCCTCGGCATAGCCCTTTGCCTGGGCGTCGGCGAGCACGTCAGCGTAATCGGCGCCCTCGGCGTCCATGCGCGACAGGATGTAGTTGGTGGTGCCGTTGAGAATGCCAGCGATGGTCAGGATCTTGTTGCCCACCAGGTCGTGCTCGAGCGTGCTGACAATGGGGATGCCACCGCCGCAGCTGGCCTCGCACTTAATCTGCACGCCGCACGCGCGCGCCTTCTCGGCGAGCGTCTCGACATGACGGCCCAGCAGGGCCTTGTTGGCAGAGACGACGTGCTTGCCGTTCTCGAAGGCGGTGGTGAAGATTTCGGTCGCGGGGTGCTCGCCGCCGATGAGCTCGACGACGATATCGACGGCGGGGTCGGTGACGACGTCGTGCCAGTCGCTCGTAAAGGCCTCGCGCTCAATACCTGCCGCCTCGGCCTGCTCCCAAGCAAGCGCGCAGGCGCGGGTCAGCTTAAGGTCGATGCCGTAGGCGGCCAGGTACTCATCGTGGTGGCTCTTGATCAGACGGGCCACGCCGCCGCCGACGGTTCCAAGACCGATCAGACCGACGTTCACGGTGCGCAGGGGTTCGCTCATAGATAGCTCCTTCGTGCATCTTATGGATGGATTAACCGCTTAAAGGTTGAGTGCATTCTAGCGTGAACCGAGGGCGCGTGCTCGCCAGGCAACAGGAGTCGCACAAAACGGCACCCCCGAAACGCTGCGGAAACATTGGAAACATGCTCGCTACAAACGGAACTCCGTAACAAACTGTCAACGTTTGCACCATAAGGTTTGCCCTGTACCGCAAGACGGCCGCACCGCGGCCAGCGAAAAGGGGGACACCATGTTTAGCATCAACAACGTACTTAACCGCAGGAGTTTCTTGGCTGGCGCCGCGGCGCTCGGTGGCACCGCGGTGCTCGCTGGTTGCTCGTCGGGTGGCTCGGACGGCGGCTCCGCCGATGACGGCAAGACCTTCAAGATCGGTGTCATCGGCCCTCTGACCGGCGCCGCGGCAACCTATGGCGTTTCGGCCGAGAAGGGTGCCAAGCTCGCCGCCAAGGATTTCTCGACCAAGGACCTCAAACTCTCGCTTAAGTCCGAGGATGACGTCGCTGACGGCGAGAAGGCTATCAACGCCTTCAATACCCTGTGTGACTGGGGCATGCAGGCGCTCGTCGGTCCGGTCACCACCGGTGCTGCCGTCGCTGTCTCGGGCGAGATTGCCGACGACATGCTCATGGTCACGCCCTCGGCCTCGTCTCTCGACGTCACCAAGGATAAGACCACGGTCTTTCAGGTTTGCTTCACCGATCCCACCATGGGCGCCAGCGCCGCGAAGTTCTTGGCCGAGAAGTGCGCGGACGCCAAGATCGCCCTGTTCTACAACTCCGGCGATACGTACAGCTCGGGTGTTGCCGATGCCTTTGCCGAGCAGGCCAAGGAGTCCAAACTTGATATCGTCGATACCGAGACCTTTAAGGACGATTCCTCCACGAGCTTTACCAACCAGCTCACCAAGGCCAAGGAGTCCGGCGCCACGTTCATCTTTGCGCCGATCTACTACACGCCGGCGTCCGTTTTGCTCAAGAACGCCAAGGACATGGGCTACGACATGACCCTCATGGGTACCGACGGCATGGACGGCCTGCTCTCTGTGGAAGGCTTCGATACCTCTCTTGCCGAGGGCGTACTGCTCGTGACCCCGTTTTCGGCTGACGATGAGAAGAATGCCGACTTCGTCAAGGCCTATAAGGATGCCTACGACGAGACGCCCAACCAGTTTGCCGCCGACGCCTACGATTGCGTCCACGCCATTGTCGAGGCCATCGACAAAGCGGGCATCGACATTACGGCCGACGGCGCCGACATTGCCGGCGACCTTGCCAAGGCCATGCGCAAGATCAAGATCGAGGGCCTGACGGGCGAGCTGACGTGGAATGACAAGGGCCAGGTCGAAAAGCCCGCTACGGCTTATGTGATCCAGGACGGCAAGTACATCGCCGCCTAAGTGCATATACATCGAGACCGGCGGGCCGTTTTATTCAGGGCAAGGACGCCTGTAACAGAACGGAAACATTACTTTCACACAATAAAGTGGCTAAACTGCATAAACCGACAGGAATACGCAGAATTATGGATAAATGGGCAAAACAAAAGAAAAGTTGAAATAATCGCCACTTTTCTCAACTAAAGCGTCTACTATTTTGCGAACGCCGAACACGGCGAAGGATGGCCTGTCGGGTAACCGAAACCCGACGAGATTTGAGAGGAGAGCCGCATGTCGAGCCTCACCGGTAAGTCATTGAACCCTGTTATGAATCGCAGGAGCGTTATCGCGAGCGCAGCAGGTCTGGGGGCGATGTCCATTCTAGCTGGCTGCTCCTCTAACGGCGGCGACAGCGGTTCCGCGTCGGGCGACGCTTCGTTTAAGATCGGCACCATCGGCCCGCTGACCGGCGCCAACGCGTCCTACGGCAAGTCCGTTACACAGGCTGTCGAGCTTGGCTGCAAGGATTTCTCGACTAAGGAGCTGCCGCTTGTCAGCAAGGCCGAGGACGACCAGGCCGATGGCGAGAAGGCCGTCAACGCCTTCAACACCCTGCTCGACTGGGGCATGCAGGCCCTCGTCGGTCCGACCACCACGGGTGCGTCGGTCGCCGTTGCCGCAGAGTGCGGTAACGACCCCGAGACGTTCATGATCACCCCGTCCGCGTCTTCCGAGGACGTTACCAAGGGCAAGGATTGCGTCTTCCAGGTTTGCTTTACCGACCCCAACCAGGGTGTCAACGCTGCCAAGTTCCTGGCAGAGAAATATGCGGACGAGAAGTTCGTGCTGTTCTATAACTCCGGCGACGCCTATTCTTCGGGCATCGCAGATTCCTTTAAGGCCCAGGCCGCTGAGTCCAAGCTCGAGATTGTCGACGAGGAGACCTTTAAGGACGACTCCGCCACGAGCTTTACCAACCAGCTGACCAAGGCCAAGCAGGCAGGCGCCACCATGATCTTTGCGCCGATCTACTACACGCCGGCGTCCGTCCTGCTCAAGAACGCCAAGGACATGGGCTACGACGTCAAGATGATGGGCTGCGACGGCATGGACGGCATCCTGGGCGTTGAGGGCTTCGACACCTCTCTTGCCGAGGGTCTGCTGCTCATGACCCCGTTCTCCGCCGACGACGAGAAGAACGCCGACTTCGTCAACGCTTACAAAGATAAGTACGGCGATACCCCCGACCAGTTTGCCGCCGACGCCTACGACGGCGTGCATGCGGTGGTCGAGGCTCTCAAGGAGGCCGGCCTGGGTGTCGACGCCGACCCCACCGAGGTTGCCGAGAAGCTTCCCGAGGCTATGCGCAACATTACTGTTGACGGTCTGACTGGCAAGCTCTCCTGGAACGACAAGGGCCAGGTCCAGAAGGACCCGACGGCGTACGTCATTACCGACGGCAAGTACGTACAGGCCTAATAGGCCGCCTTACATAGAGCGGTTTTGATCCCAAGCAGGGGAGGTTTTGGCCTTCCCTGCTTGCTTGGTATCTAGGGACGATGTAACGTCCCTGTTTCATACATCAACTGGAAACCTATTCGAAAGGGGGATGTGGAACATGACGGTCTTTATCCAATACCTGGTCAACGGCCTGTCCATGGGCAGCGTCTACGCCATCATCGCGTTGGGCTACACCATGGTCTACGGTATCGCCAAGATGCTCAACTTCGCTCACGGCGACGTCATCATGGTCGGTGCCTATGTCTCGTTCTGTGCCACGTCGTATCTCGGCCTCCCGGGCTGGGCATCTGTAGTTCTCTCTTGTGTGGTCTGCACGGTTCTCGGTGTTCTCATCGAGGGTCTGGCCTATAAGCCGCTGCGCCAAGCAGGCCCTCTGGCCGTTCTGATCACGGCCATCGGCGTGTCTTACTTCCTGCAGAACGCCGCGCAGCTTCTGTGGGGCGCCACGCCCAAGAACTTCACTTCGCTCGTCACCTTCCAGGTGCCGGAGTTCTTGGCCAAGTTCAACGTAAGCGCCGTCTCGCTCGTCACCATCGTCGCCTGCCTGGTTATCATGGCCGGCCTGATGTTCTTTACAGGTAAGACCAAGATGGGCAAAGCCATGCGCGCCGTGTCCGAGGACAAAGCCGCCGCTCAGCTCATGGGCATCAACGTCAACCGCACCATCTCGATGACGTTTGCCATCGGCTCTGCCCTTGCCGCCATCGCCGGCGTGCTGCTGTGCTCCTACTCGCCGGTCCTGCAGCCCACCACGGGCGCCATGCCTGGCATCAAGGCCTTCGACGCTGCCGTTTTCGGCGGCATCGGCTCCATCCCCGGTGCCTTTGTCGGTGGCATTCTCATCGGCATCATCGAGGCGATGGCGCAGGCTTACATTTCCACGAGCCTTGCCAACTCCATCGTCTTTGGTGTTTTGATCATCGTCCTGCTCGTCAAGCCTGCCGGCCTCTTGGGCAAGTACGTCCCCGAGAAGGTGTAGGTGAGCGTTATGAAGTTTCTTAAAGACAAGCAGACGCGTCACGACTTTGTCACGTACGCCATGTGCATCGTGGCCTTCGCCATCGTGTTCTTTATGCAGTCCAACCACATGATCCCGCGCATGATCGCCGGTCAGCTGGTTCCCATCACGGCCTATATCGTCATGGCCATTTCCCTCAACCTCGTCGTCGGCATCGCGGGCGACCTGTCGCTGGGCCATGCGGGCTTTATGAGCGTTGGCGCCTATACGGGAATCGTCACCGCCGTCGCGCTGGAGAGCGCCGTTCCCTCCGATCCAATACGTCTTGTCATCAGCATTGTGGTCGGCGCTATCGCTGCCGCCATCCTGGGCTTCTTGATTGGTATCCCGGTCCTGCGCCTGAGCGGCGACTATCTGGCCATCGTGACCCTGGCTTTTGGCGAGATCATCAAAGAGATCGTCACCTGCCTCATTGTGGGCGTCGACTCCCGCGGCCTGCACGTGATCTTTAACATCACGGGCAACTCTACGATCGACGACCTGCACCTGCTCGAGGACGGCACCGCCATCATCAAGGGCGCCCAGGGCGCCTCGGGCGTGTCGACGTACTCGACCTTCCTCGCTGGTGCCATCCTGGTCATGGTTGCGCTCGTGATCGTGCTCAACCTGGTTCGCAGCCGTACCGGCCGTGCCATTATGGCCGTGCGCGATAACAAGATTGCAGCCGAGTCCGTAGGCATCTCCGTCACCGAGTACCGCATGATCGCCTTCGTGGTTTCCGCTGCCCTCGCCGGTGCTGCCGGAGCTCTCTTCGGCGGTAACTTCTCGCAGCTCTCCGCCACCAAGTTCGACTTCAACACGTCCATTCTCATCCTGGTGTTCGTGGTCCTGGGCGGCCTGGGCAACATGCGCGGTTCCGTCATCGCGGCGGCGTTGCTCACGGTGCTTCCCGAGCTGCTCCGTCAGTTCTCGGACTACCGCATGCTCATCTACGCCATCGTGCTGATCCTGGTCATGATCTTTACCAACAACCCGCAGCTCAAGGCGTTCTTCGGTCGCGTCAAGGACCGCTTTGCTTCCAAGAAGGAGGTGGCAGCCGATGCCCAGTAAATTTGAGTTCAAGAAGGGCAAGATGGTCCCGTATCCTTCTGGCGCCATCGTTCCCGATCGTGACCTGGGCGAGCGCCCTGCACTCGAGTGCATCCACCTGGGCATTGAGTTCGGTGGCCTTAAGGCAGTCGACGACTTTAGCCTGACTATCGGCAAGACCGAGATCGCCGGTCTCATCGGCCCCAACGGCGCCGGCAAGACCACGGTCTTCAACCTGCTCACCAAGGTGTACCAGCCCACGCATGGCACCATCCTGCTCGACGGCGAGGACACCTCGGGCAAGTCGGTCTACCAGGTCAACCGCATGGGTATTGCCCGTACCTTCCAGAACATTCGCCTATTCAACACCATGACGGTGGAGGATAACGTCAAGGTCGGCCTGCATAACCAGGAGCGTTACTCCGGCTTTGAGGGCGTGCTGCGCCTGCCGACGTATTGGAAGCACGAGAAGGCTGCTCACGAGCGCGCCATGGAGCTGCTGTCCATCTTTGATATGGAGCATCTGGCAAACGAGCAGGCCGGATCGCTGCCTTACGGCGCTCAGCGTCGTCTGGAGATCGTCCGCGCGCTTGCTACCAACCCCAAGCTACTGCTGCTCGACGAGCCTGCTGCCGGCATGAACCCGTCCGAGACCGCGGAGCTCATGGAGAACATCGTCAAGATTCGCGACACCTTTGGCATTGCCATCATGCTTATCGAGCATGATATGTCGCTCGTTATGAACATCTGCGAGGGCATCTGCGTGCTCAACTTTGGTAAGGTCATCGCCAAGGGCACGGCAGAGGAAATCCAGAATAACGATGCCGTTATTGAGGCGTATCTGGGCAAGCAGGATAAGGGGGAGAACTAAATGGCAGAGCCGATGCTTTCCGTCTACAACATCAACGTCTGGTACGGCGCCATCCACGCCATCAAGGACATCTCCTTTAACGTTAACGAGGGCGAGATCGTGGCCTTGATTGGCGCTAACGGCGCCGGCAAGTCCACGACGCTCAAGACTGTCTCGGGCCTGCTACGCTCCAAGACCGGCTCCATCAAGTTTATGGGCGAGGACATTACCCATACGCCCGCCGACAAGCTGGTTGGCAAGGGCCTGGCTCAGGTACCCGAGGGACGTCGCGCCTTTTTGCAGATGACGGTCGAGGAGAACTTGGAGATGGGCGCCTATACGCAGGCCAAGTCAACGGTGGCTCCGGGCCTTGAGCGCGTCTACGAGCAGTTTCCGCGCCTGAAGGAGCGCCGTCGCCAGGTCGCCGGCACTCTTTCGGGCGGCGAGCAGCAGATGCTCGTTATGGGGCGCGCCCTTATGAGTAACCCCAAACTGCTTATGCTCGACGAACCTTCCATGGGTCTGGCACCGATTCTGATCGAACAGATCTTCCAGATTGTCGAGGACCTGCACAAGGCCGGCACCACGGTGCTTCTGGTCGAGCAAAACGCGCAGATGGCTCTTTCCATCGCCACGCGCGGCTACGTGCTCGAGACCGGCAAGATCACCATGACCGGCACGGGCCAAGAACTCCTGCACGACGATAACGTGCGTAAGGCCTATCTGGGCGGTTAATTCATTCAACGAAGGGGCGCTGACTATCCCGGTCAGCGCCCCTTTTTTTGGTGCAAGGGGTCAGGTTACTTTGCACCATAAACAGTCCCTATTCCACCGCAACTTCATGGGGATGTGTGACAATGCCCGTCGGAAAACATCTGCTGTCTTTGGGGGTCTATCTATGCTGTACGAGTTTTGTGCCGAGAACTTTGAGCGGGTGCCGGCGGCTATCGAGGCCGGTGCAAGGCGCATCGAGCTGTGCGATAACCTTGCTGTCGGTGGTACCACGCCCTCGGCCGGCGTTATCAGCGCTACGACCAACTATGCCCACGAACACGATGCACGGGTGATGTGCATGATCCGTCCGCGTGGCGGCGACTTTCACTACAACCAGGATGAGCTGCGCATGATGGAGATGGACTTGGGCCTTGCCGTGAGTGCGGGCGTTGACGGCTTGGTCTTTGGCTGCTGCAAACCCTGCGCTGGCGGATGGGCGCTCGACGAACTTACGCTTGGCGCCCTCGTGATGGCTGCGGGCTGCGCGACCGAGGAATGTAAGCGTGATCCCATCGACATCACCTTCCACATGTCATTTGACCAGCTCTCGCCCGAGGCTCAGCTCGATGCGATTGATACACTTGCCGACTGCGGCGTTACGCGCATCCTCACGCATGGCGGCGCTGCCGGTACGTCGATCGAGGATAATTTCGATCACCTGACTCGTTTAATCGAGTATGCGGGCGATCGTTTGACCATCCTTCCCGGCGGCGGCATCACTACGGCAAATCGCGACGCGGTCGCGGCGGCGCTAGGCGTCTCCGAGCTCCATGGCACCAAGATCGTGCCGCTGGAGGTATAACCCGTGGCGCTGGTATTTGATGTTCAGCAGGCGAGCGGTAAGCCCGACGATAATCGTCGCCCTGGCACCGCGTGCCCCTTTTGCGACACGGAGGGGCTTGCCAACATCATCCAGCGCGATGGTGACTGCATCTGGCTCGAGAATAAGTTCAAGACATTGCGGGCCACACGTCAGACCGTATTGATCGAGTCTGCCAATCACGACGCCGACCTGGTGACCTATGAACCGGATGAGCTGCATCATGTGATGCGGTTTGCCCTGGGCTGTTGGCAGCAGATAATCGATTCCCAACAGTACTGCAGTGTGCTCATGTACAAGAACAAAGGCCCGCTTTCGGGCGGCAGCCTCGTCCATCCGCACATGCAGATTGTGGGTTTGGAGCAGGAAGACGGCTATGCTTCGCTGACTTCTGCCAATTTCGAAGGCATCAATGTCTGGCAACAGGGGAGAATCGCGGTCAACATCTCAACCGAACCGATCATGGGGTTCTTTGAGATCAACGTTTCAGCCCCGCAGGGAATCGCCGCCAGCGATGACACGAGAGACCAAGCCGAGGCGGATCTCTTCGCCGACGCAATCCAGGTAGCTCTGCGCTATATCTTGCACGAGCACCATGGCGGTCGTGCAGAGTCGTACAACCTGTTCTTCTATCACATGAGCGGCCGGACCATTGCCAAGGCGCTTCCACGTTGGGTGGTTTCACCCTACTTTGTCGGGTATCGGCTGGCTCAGGTCAATGCTGAGACCACGCTCGATGTCGATGCGGAGCGACTCCGCGCACATCTGGAGGCGCTCACATCGTAAAGTGAGCGCCCGCACACTGCGGACGGTTTAGCGCGCCATTGCATCGCGGCCGGCCTCGACGCGCTTGCGCTGGGCGGCGCGCTCCTCGCCGGTCAGACGCTCAAAGAAGTGCCCGATAAGCGAGGCGAGCACCTGCTGAAACAACGTTCCACACATGACGGGAAACACAACTTCGCCCGGAAAGTATTGCGTGGCGATGACGGCGCCCGAAGAGATATTGCGCATGCCGCAGGTAAAGCACATGGTGGTCGTCTCGCTATATGGCAGATGCAGCGTATGGGCGACTAGAAAACCGACGACAAAGCCACTGATGGCGAAGACCAAAATAAAGAGGGCGACTTCCAAGCGCACCGCGTTCATGTGCAGCACGTACTCGCTCATGGCGGTGGAGTTGGAGGCGATAACGCCCATCATCATGAATTTGCAGGCGGGCGAGAGCACGGGGGAGAGTTTTTCGTGCCCCCATCCGCGCGTGAGCTCGTTGATCACGATGCCGAGCACGGCGGGGATGGCGATCATAAAGGCCATGTCTTGCATCATGCTCGGCACATCGATCGAGACGGTGGCGCCCAGCAGGAGCTTGAGCGTGAGCGGAATCGTCACAGGGGAGATAACCGAGGACGTCAGGATGATGGTGAGCGCGAGCGGGCCGTTGCCGCCGAACATGCTAATCCACATAAAGGCAGTGACCGCCACGGGTACGCTGTACTCGAGCACGATGCCGCAGACAAGGTTGGGATTGGAGCCAAAGAATAACGATCCCATGGCATAGGCCGCGATGGGAATAAGCGCCGCCGAGACGAGCAGTGCCAAAATCAGGTGCAGGGGACGGCGGAACACCTCGGCTACCTGGTGGAAGGTGTTGCTGAGCGCACCTTGGAACGTCATAAAGGCGAAGAGGGCGGGAACAATGGGCTTGAGCACGCCAATCTGCTGGGGAAAGAGCACGCCGAGCGCCACGCAAATCGGAACGATGACCTGCATATGCCCCGCGAGGAACTTTCCCAGTCCAGTCCATTGCTTCATATGTCCCGTGACTCCCTTTATCCGCGAACTCGTTTGTATGGATATGCTAGACGCTCGTATGCGTCCGTGCGGCTGAAACGCTCGATTATTTCGAGGGTATTACCGGCATCGTTTACCGAAACCGCGGCGTGCTGCGGCGATTTGCGTCCGCGCCGCACGGTATAATAAATCCGTTCAACAGATCTGCCTGCCGAAGCGGGCATACACAGAGGACTCATCGCTATGAACCGTGAGAGGTATCGCGGCGACCTGCCCCTATCGGGGGTGGGTGCCTATGTCATCGCTTAAGACGACGCATCGCTGGGCGGTCGCTCAGCAAAACCCCGAGCTCGAAAAGGAGCTTTCGGCTGGTCTGGGCATTCCCGGGCTGGTGGCGCGCATTATGGTCGCGCACGGCATTGGCTCCATCAAAGAGGGCCAATTGTTTTTGACGCCTTCGCTCGATCGCGACTGGGCCGATCCACTCATTATCCCGGGCATGTCGGTCGTTGCCGACCGCGTCGAGCGTGCTATTCGCAACCACGAGCACATTGCAGTCTTTGGCGATTTTGACGTTGACGGTATTACGTCGACCTGCCTGTTGACCGAGGCGCTGCGCACGTTTGGCGCCGATGTCACGCCGTTTATTCCGCATCGCTTTGATGAGGGCTACGGTCTTTCGCGCGCGGCACTCGACCGCGTTAACGAGCTCGCTCGCCCCCAGCTGATCGTGACCGTCGATAACGGCATTGCCGCCAAGGAAGAGGTTTCCTATTTGGAGGACCTGGGGATCGATTTGGTGGTCACGGACCATCACGAGCCCTCCGACCAGGTGCCGCAGGGTGTGCCCCTGACCGACCCCAAGCTCGAGGACGAGGGCCCCTCGCGCGAGCTTGCCGGTGCTGGTGTGGCGCTCAAGCTGGTGCAAGTCCTGGGTGAGCGCCTGGGCAAGCCGTCGTATTGGCGTTCGCTAATCGAGGTCGCGGCGCTGGGCACCGTGTCCGACATGATGCCGCTCACGCCCGAGAACCGCGCGCTGGTTGCCGAGGGCATCCAGCAGATGCGCGTAACCGCTCGCCCCGGCTATATCGCGCTTGCCGCGCTTGCCAAGGCGGACCTTTCGAGCATTACGGCGGATGGCCTGTCATTCTCGCTCATTCCCCGCTTAAACGCTGCCGGCCGCATGGCCGATCCCAAGCTGGCGCTCGACCTGCTGCTTGCCCGCAATCCCATCGAGGCAAGCGCGCTGGCGGCCGAGCTCGAGGAGATTAACCGTCAGCGCCGCGAGATCGAGGCGGAGCTCACGCGCGATGCCATGGCAAAGGTCGAGGAGACCTATGACGGCGGGCGCGCGATCGTTGTGGGCGGCGAAGGCTGGCACGAGGGCGTCAAGGGCATCGTGGCAAGCCGTCTGACCAACCGCTATCACGTGCCGGCGCTGCTGTTCTCGATCGAGGACGGTATCGCGCGCGGCTCTGGTCGCTCGGTGGGCAAAGTTAACCTGTTTGACGCCGTCGAGCGCTGTTCCGACCTGCTGATTCGTCGCGGCGGACATGCCGGTGCGGTGGGTGTGACCATCGAGGCATCCAAGCTCGATGAATTCCGTCGTCGCCTTTCCGCCGTGCTATCGGAGATTCCCGCTGAGGACTTTGAAGACATCGACGAGGTTGCCGCCACGGTCGACCTTTCCGAGCTGAATATCGAGACTATAGAGCAGATTTCCCGCCTTGAGCCGTTTGGCCAGGGTAATAAGGTGCCGCTGCTGGCTGCCGAGGGCGTGACGATGTGCGATCGCGCCGTGGTGGGTAAGACCGGCGAGCACATGCGCTTTGTGGCGACCGATGGCGCCGCGAGCGTGCCGGCCATTATGTTCCGCGTGCCGCAAATCGATAAGCTCATCAACTGCGATAGCGCTGTCGACTTGGTGTTCGAGGCCGTTGCCGAGCATTGGCAGGGGCGTGTGAAGCCCAAGCTCATGATCAAGGATGTTCTGGTCCGCGATACCACGCTGCCCGGCGTCGACGATCCGGCATGCGAGCTTCGTCGTGGCGTGCAGCCGGCGGATTCTGGCCTGCGCCTGGAGTCGCGCAAGCGCGAGACGCTCGCCCAGCTTTCCTATACCGAGCTCACGCGCTCGCTTATCCATAGCTTTATCGGCTCGAACCAGCCGCACCGCGCGCAGGTCGAGGCGCTCGATGCCCTGGCCGATCACCAAAGTGTTCTGGCCGTTATGGGAACGGGGCGCGGCAAGTCGCTCATCTTCCATGTACATGCCGCGCGTGAGGCGGTGCTTCGCGGACGTGCGAGCATCTTTGTCTATCCGCTGCGTGCGCTTGTTGCCGACCAGGCCTATCACCTCTCGTCGACGATGGCATCGCTTGGCATTGGCGTTGGCGTGCTGACCGGCGAGACCGTGGAGGCGGCGCGCGATGACGTGTTTGCCGGCTTGGCTTCGGGCCGTACCGGCATCGTGCTCACGACGCCCGAGTTCCTGTCCATTCACCGCGACCGCTTTGCGCGTTCGGGGCGCATCGGTTTTGTCGTTATCGATGAGGCGCACCACGCTGGCCTTGCCAAGGGCGGCGACCGCAGCGCCTATCTCGACATGCCCGATATCCTCAAAGCCCTGGGCGACCCGGTCGTTATGGCCGCGACGGCCACCGCGACGGCTCCGGTCGTGGCCGAGCTTGCCCGCATGCTGCCGATCACTCACACGGTGGTCGACGAGACGGTGCGCGAGAACCTGCAGCTCGAGGACGACCGTGATCTTGCAAGTCGCGAGAACCGTTTGGTGTCGATCGTGGCGACGGGGGAGAAGACCGTCATTTACGTCAATTCGCGCGACCAGTCCGTGGCGCTCGCCAAGACACTACGCAAACGCGTTCCCGACTGTGCGACCCGTATCGCGTTCTATAACGCTGGCCTTACGCGCACCGACCGCCATCGCGTAGAGGAGGCGTTTCGAGACGGCAGCCTCAGCTGCATCGTCTCGACATCCGCCTTTGGCGAGGGCGTCAACCTTCCCGATATTCGCCATGTCGTGCTCTATCACATGCCGTTTGGCGGCATTGAGTTTAACCAGATGAGCGGCCGCGCCGGTCGCGATGGCCAACCCGCCGTGATCCATCTACTCTATTCGTCGCGTGACGCCCGTATTAACGAGCGCCTACTCGACTGCTATGCGCCCGAGCGCGACGAGCTCGTCACGCTCTATCGCGCGCTGCAGACCATGTGGCGCTCCAACCGCGGCAAGACCGGGGACGATTTCTTTAGCGCGAGCGATATCGACATCGCGCAGATGTGCCTTGCCATCGATGCTCGCACGCCGGTCGACGAGCGCTCGGTGGAAAGCGGCTTGGGAATCTTCGAAGAGCTTGGTTTTTGTCGCGTTTCGGGGTTTGACGACACCCGTCGCATCGCGATGGCCGAAAACCCCGGCCGCGTGCAATTGAGCAGGTCAATTCGCTATTTGGAGGGCTTGCGCTCGCGCATGGAGTTCTCGGCTTTCCGGAGTTGGGCGCTCGATTCGTGCGCTTCTGATATGCTAGCCAAAGTTAACCGCCCGATCGTACCGCGGGCCTAGGGGAAGGGGACCTCGATGGATGCCGCAGCCCGTACCGCCCATGATTCCACCCTCCAGCCGTTTTCGGAGATGGAGCACTATAAGCATGCCGATGAGCTGCCGCCCGAGATTATGGCGGACAGCTACGACAAGCTGGAGCGCTTGTGCCTCAAATATATGAATGAGGACGACTTCTCCAAGGTGGAGCAAGCCTACTGCTTTGCCGCCGAGAAACACTGTAACCAAAAGCGCCGCTCGGGTGAGATGTACATTAACCATCCCGTCGAGGTTGCCATCATTTTGGCCGATCTCAAGATGGATTGTGACGTGGTGTGCGCCGCGCTGTTGCACGATACCGTCGAGGACACCGAGACCTCGCTCACCGATGTTTCCGGCCTGTTTGGCGATACGGTGGCCGAGCTCGTCGATGGCGTGACCAAGCTCACCAACATCGAAGTCGACAGCATGGACGAGAAGCAGGCGCTCACGCTGCGCAAGATGTTCCTCGCCATGTCCAAGGACATTCGCGTCATCATCGTTAAACTTGCCGACCGTCTGCACAACATGCGAACGCTGGCAGCCCTGCGCGAGGATCGTCGCCTGTTTAAGGCTCGCGAGACCATGGACGTGTACGCGCCCTTGGCTGACCGCCTGGGCATGAGCTCTATTAAGTGGGAGCTCGAGGACCTGTCCTTCTTCTACCTGGAGCCCGATGCCTACCAGCGCATCGCGCGCATGGTGGCTGAGTCGCGCGAGGTCCGCGAGCGCTACCTTGCCGAGACCATCAAGACACTCACCGACGAACTCAACCGCATTGGCCTGGAGGACTTCCAGATCAACGGCCGTTCCAAGCACTATTGGTCCATCTACCAAAAGATGAAGCGCAAGGGCAAGGAATTCTCCGAGATCTACGACCTGGTGGCACTGCGCGTCATCACGCATTCGGTGCGCGATTGCTACTCCACGCTCGGCGCGGTGCATACGCTGTGGCACCCCATGCCCGGTCGCTTTAAAGACTATATCGCCATGCCCAAGGTCAATAACTACCAGTCGCTCCACACGACGGTCATCGGCCCTACGGCTCGTCCGCTCGAGATTCAGATTCGAACCTACGAGATGCATGAGCAGGCCGAGTACGGCATTGCCGCCCACTGGCTATATAAGAAGTCGGGCGGATCGTCTGCTTCCAAGACCAATGACGCTCAACGTTTGGACGACCAGATCAACTGGCTCAAGCATTCGCTCGATTGGGCGGCTTCCGACGAGATCACCGATGCCAAGGAATACCTGCACTCGCTGAAGGTCGATCTGTTCGATCAGGAGATCTTTGTCTTCACGCCCAAAGGCGAGGTCATGGCGCTTCGTGCCGGCTCCACGCCGCTCGACTTTGCCTATGCCGTTCACACCGAGGTGGGAAACCACTGCGTCGGCGCCAAAATCAACGGTGCGGTGGCTCCGCTCACGCACGAGATTAAGACGGGTGACCGTGTCGAGATCCTGACTAACAAGAGTTCCAAGCCGTCGCGCGATTGGCTCAAGATCGTTAAGACACCTTCCGCCAAGTCAAAGATCCGCCGCTATTTTGCCGCTGCGACCAAGGACGACGACGCTGCCGCCGGTCGCGATATGCTGGCCAAGGACCTGCGTAAGCGTGGCTATGGCATTTCTACGCCGCGTTCGACGCGTGCACTCAACGCCGTGGCGGAGCAGTTTAACTTCAAGCAGCTCGAGGACCTGTTTGCCGCCGTCGGCGCCGGCAAGGTTGCCCCGCGCGCTGTGGGCAATAAGGTCGAGCAAATCTTGGACCCCAAGCCCGAGGAACAGCTCACCAAGGCCGAGGCTATCGCCGAGGTCGTGAAGCAGCCTGCTCGCGGCTCCAACCGCAAGCCGCAAAAGCGCGGCAAGAGCGCTAGTAACGGCATTATCGTCAAGGGCGAGAGCAACAGCGGCCTGCTGGTCCGTCTGGCTCATTGCTGCAACCCCGTGACGGGCGACGACATCGTCGGCTTCATCACGCGCGGTCGTGGCGTTTCGGTGCATCGCGCCAACTGCCCCAACGTCAAGGGTCTTATGGAACATCCCGAGCGCATGATCGATGTGGAGTGGGACGGCGCTGCCGACACCCTCTTCCAGGTCGAGATCGTGGTCGAGTGCCTGGACCGCATGGGCCTGCTCAAGGATGTCACCATTGCCATTGGCGATGCGGGCGGCAATATCCTTTCTGCCGCCACGTCGACCAACCGCGAGGGTATTGCAACCCTGCGCTTTATGGTCGAGATCTCGGACGCGAGCGGTCTGGATCCGCTGCTGGCTTCCATCAGCAGTGTCGATTCGGTCTACGACGCTCGCCGTCTTATGCCCGGCGAAGGCGGAGCTCAGCTCAAGCGCCGTGTGTAGGTGCGAGAGCCTCTCAGCATCATAGATATTGGTTACGTTCGAGGCATCGTTTGGTGCCTCGAACGTATTTTAGAAGGAGGGTATGCGCATGGGCGATATGACTTTGGACCTGACACCCCGAGGTGCAGCTTCGATTGAGGCACTCGTCAACGGCCCCATTCAGACCAACAGCTACGCCGTGATTTCGAATGACGAGTGCTTAATCGTCGATCCGGCGTGGGAGGGCGAGCGTCTTGTGGAGCATATCCGCACCGCGCACCCCGAGGTGCGCGTACTCGGCTCTGTCTGCACGCACGGTCATGCCGACCATGTTGGCGGGGTTGCCGGGGTTCGAGCTGTCGTTGGCGACAGCGCACTATATGAGTTGTGCGCTAAGGACGTGACGGTACCTCGCGCAAATATCGAGGAGCAGCGCGCCATGTGGGGTATCGAGACGCCCGATCCGGGCGAGCCGACGCGGCTGCTTGCCGAGGGCGATACGATTGAATTGGGCGATATCTGCCTGCAGGTGATCGAGACGCCGGGGCATACGCCGGGCGGCATCGTCCTGTTCGCCGCGACCGAGCAGGGGAACATCGCCTTTGTGGGCGACACGCTTTTCCCGGGCAGCCACGGTCGTACCGATCTTTCCGGCGGTGACGAGGCGGCGATTATGCGCTCGCTCTCCAAACTTGCCAAGACGCTTCCGCCCGATACCGTTTGCTTGACGGGCCATGGCGATTCGACCACGATGGCGCGCGAACTTATGCAGAATCCGTTTATGCAGATGTAGGCTCGAAGCCGTCTTTCGAACCACGAAGACCGCTCAATCGTCAAGCTATTTTCCCCAGTGGGTCGATTCTGTGGGGCAAACGGTCAAAAATTGTCCAATCGGATGGTATTCGTGAACAAACGAACGTTTATGCTCGGGTATGTCGTGGTAAAATCTCAGGCGTTATCGGAGCAACCTTACAGGAGGTTTCTTTTATGCTCGTCAACGCAGCAGACATGCTCAAGAAGGCCGAGGCCGGCAAGTACGCTCTCGGTGCCTTCAACACCAACAACCTCGAGTGGACCCTGGCTATTCTCCAGGCCGCCGAGGAGGCCAAGTCTCCGCTGATCCTTCAGTGCACCGCTGGTGCCGCTAAGTGGATGGGCGGTTTCAAGGTCTGCGCCGACATGGTCAAGGCTGCCGTCGAGGCCACGGGCGTTACCGTCCCCGTCGCTCTTCACCTCGATCACGGTTCTTACGAGGACTGCTTCAAGTGCATCGAGGCCGGCTTCACGTCCATCATGTATGACGGCTCTCACGAGGAGACCTTCCAGCTTAACCTCGACCGCACCAAGGAGCTCGTTGAGCTTGCCCACTCCAAGGGCATGTCCATCGAGGCCGAGGTCGGCGGCATCGGCGGCACCGAGGACGGCGTGACCTCCAACGGCGAGCTCGCTGACCCCGCTGAGTGCAAGCAGATTGCTGACCTGGGCGTCGACTTCCTCGCCTGCGGTATCGGCAACATCCACGGCGTGTATCCCGCCGACTGGGCTGGCCTTTCCTTCGAGCGTCTGGGCGAGATCAAGGCTCAGACCGGCGACCTGCCCCTCGTTCTGCACGGTGGTACCGGCATCCCCGAGGATCAGATCAAGAAGGCCATCTCCCTGGGTATCTCCAAGATCAACGTCAACACCGATCTGCAGCTCGTCTTCGCCAAGGGCGTTCGCGAGTATATCGAGGCTGGCAAGGATCAGCAGGGCAAGGGCTTTGACCCCCGCAAGCTCCTCAAGCCTGGTCGCGACAACATCGTTGCCCGCACCAAGGAGCTCATGGAGGAGTTTGGCTCCGTCAACAAGGCGTAAGTAGCGGTTTAACTTCCCGCCGGAGGCCCCGTTCACCCTACGCTTTTCCCTTGCACTCACCTGGCTTTGCCAGAAGTCGCGCAATGGGAAAAGCTCCGGGTGAACGGGGCCTCCTTTGTTAACTCGCTACAGGGTTACTGGGCTGAATTCATTTTTAGAGGTACCGTTTATCGGTGTTGAGGGTTCCTTTATTGGGGCTTTCTTTTTATCTCGCTACAATGGACTTCAAGAGTTCTAATGACTTGGAGTTTGGTATGGCTGTTATTAATGTGCTGCCTTCGGATGGGAAGGTTATTGACGAGGGTCCTGTTGGTTGCTCTGTTGATGTTTGCAATGATGACTTCCGTTTTCTAGATGTTGGCTTGCCACCCGAGATTCTGCGTTTAAAGGACGCGGGGTATCTTTCGCAGGCTATTGAGGCTTGCGACCGCCTACTTGCCCAAGATCCCGATCCCTCGCTTGCTGCCTGCGTTCGTGCCGAGCGGTATCGCATGCTTGAGACGCCGCTTCATTTTTCGGTGTCGCGCGATCGAGCTATTGCGATGATTCGCGAGGAGTGGCCTGAGTTTACCGAGGAGCAGTTTGACGATCTGATTGACCGTAAGCGTATTGACTGGCGCTTTATCGATGGCGAGCTGTTCGTTCTCGACAACTTCCTCGATTCGCTTCGCGTATATCCCAAAGAGGTCCCCGGCATGCGTCCCGATTCTACGGACGGAATAGCACTGCGCGACGAGATGCTCAAGGAGATGGAGTCACAAAACGGATTGGCTCGCGTCATTACGCTTAAAGCGTCCGTGTCTGTCCCCGGCGCTCTGGAGGGGGAGACCGTTTGCGCTTGGCTTCCCGTCGCGGCTGCCTGCCGTCAGCAGTCTCGGGTCGAGATTCTCGACATGACGCCGGAGGGTGCTGTTGCTCCCGCGAACGCTTCGGCGCGTACCGCCTCGTGGTCTTCTTCGAGTGAGCGCTCATTCTCGGTGACTTATCGTTATCACATCGATGCTGCTTATTGTGATGTCTACGGTGGCACACTTCCGGTTCATCCGCGTATGGACGCGCCTCTGCCCGAGGATATTTCCGAGGACCGTCCGCACATTGCATTCACGCCGTATCTGCAGCAGCTGACGGCCGGTGTTGTTGACGGACTCGAGGATCCGCTCGATCGCGCTCGTGCTATCTATGATTATCTGACGCAGCATATCGACTATCGCTATCAGCCGCCGTACTTGCTTTTGGGATCTATTGCCGATGACTGCGCGCATTCGCTCCGCGGCGATTGCGGCGTTATGGCGCTCACGTTTATCACCATGTGCCGTATCGCGGGCGTGCCTGCCCGTTGGCAGAGCGGCCTGTACGTTGCGCCCGATTCGGTGGGGTCGCACGACTGGGCAGAGTTCTATACGCCGCAGACCGGTTGGCTCAACGCCGACGTGTCATTTGGATCTTCTGCTCACAGGATGGGGGAGGAGTGGCGCCGCCGTCACTACTTTGGCAATCTCGACCCATGGCGTATGGTGGCCAACAATCGATTCCAGGCAGAGTTTGAGCCCTCTTTCGACGGCATGCGCGAGGACCCTTACGATAACCAGATGGGTGAGGCTTCGGTCGACGGTCGCGGATGCCGTCAGCGCGAGATGCTACGCACGGTCGAACTCATCGAAATGCTCGAAGTTCCATTTTCGGACTAATCAACAGAAAGCTGTGATAAACTAACTCAGGCATTACGTGCCCGAGTGGCGGAATTGGCAGACGCAGTGGACTCAAAATCCACCGTTGGCAACAACGTGCGAGTTCGAGTCTCGCCTCGGGCACCAAACATGCAAGTGAGCGTTCAAGGGGGTCAAGGCCCCCTTTTTCGTGCCGAACTCGCGTGAGCGCGCGGAGCGTTAAGCAAACAGGCCAGCGGCCTGTTTGTAGCGGAGCGTGGCGAGGGCGCTGTGCGCCCGAAGCCCGGGGCTTCGCGAAGCGAAGGCCCTTCGAGTCTCGCCTCGGGCACCATACATGCAAGTGAGCGTTCAAGAGGGTCAAGGCCCCTTTTTCGTGTACGTAATGTGATAACGCGCTGTACGTGTTATTATTCGCAAGGCGTTGTTCCCGCAATGCCCTAAAGAGGAACCCGAGGGTTCCCACCTTTTGGCGCCAATGAGCAGCTGACTGGTCATACAACTTAGATTACCTTCCTCAAATCGAGGAAGTCTATGTGTACGACCTGGTTGCTGAGAAGCGCCGGGTTATTTTTTTTATGAATGGAGGTAGGGAAAATAGCTAAGTCTGATGACACCCGCATCAACGACGAGATCACTGCATCTTCGTGCCGTTTGATTGGCGTCGATGGCTCTCAGCTCGGCCTGTTCGCCATCCGCGATGCCCAGCGCGTCGCCGACGATCAGGGTCTCGACCTGGTCGAGATCGCTCCCAACGCGGAGCCGCCGGTCTGCAAGGTCATGGACTACGGTAAGTTCAAGTACCAGCAGGCCATGAAGGCCAAGGCTGCTCGTAAGAACCAGTCCAAGGTCGAGGTCAAGGAAATGAAGTTCCGACCCAAGATCGACGTTGGCGACTACGAGACCAAGAAGGGCCACGTTCTGCGTTTCCTCAAGAAGGGCGCACGCGTTAAGATCACCATCATGTTCCGCGGCCGTGAGATGGCTCACCCGGAGCAGGGCCTTAACGTTCTCGAGCGTCTCGCCGAGGATCTCAAGCCTTATGCTACGGTCGAGTCCAAGCCTAAGATGGAAGGCCGTAACATGCTTATGCTGCTCGCCCCGATTAAGGGCGCCTTCGATGAGGATAAAGCGGCAAGCGATACTAAGTAACTAGTGTTCTGTAACCGATTAAGGAGTATTTCATGCCTAAGATGAAGTCCCACAGCGGCACCAAGAAGCGTTTCCGCAAGACTGGTACCGGCAAGCTTATGCGCGCCAAGGCTTTCAAGAGCCACATCCTGAGCAAGAAGTCCACCAAGCGTAAGCGTGGCTTCCGTCAGGAGACCGAGATTGCCGCTGCCGACCGCAAGGTCATCAAGTCGCGTCTCGCCTAAGTTCGCGTTCCCGTTTTTCGTTTTACCGTCTAGGAGTTGATAGAACATGGCACGTATTAAGCGCGCTGTTGCCGCCAAGAAGAAGCGCCGTACCGTTATGCACCGTGCGAAGGGTTACTACGGTGCCGCTTCGCGTACTTACAAGCATGCTAAAGAGCAGGTCCAGCACTCCCTGCAGTATCAGTATCGTGATCGCCGCAACAAGAAGCGCGAGATCCGTTCTCTTTGGATCACTCGTATCAACGCTGCTGCTCGCCTGAACGACATCTCTTACTCTCAGTTCATGCACGGCCTGAAGGTTGCCGGCATCGAGCTCGACCGCAAGGTCCTGGCTCAGATGGCTTACGAGGACATCGAGTCCTTCAACGAGCTGGCTACCATCGCCAAGAAGGCTCTCGAGGCCTAATAGATTCTCTTGAATCGCTAGGGGAGTGTCGCGTTGTGCGCGGCGCTCCCTCTTTTTATCTGAAGCGCGGTTTACATTGCTAAAAGCGCGGGTAGATAAACACTTACAGGTGACCGATCTCTATATATTCCTGAACCAAAGGGTCATCATCTGATACGTGCGGAAGATCAGCACCAGTCTTTCTATTACCTATAGAAAGCAATATGTTGTGTAGGACTTGTGAAGAGTGGAATTGACGTCCCACAGAGCTTCGCGGTCTGGCAATATATCTCCTTGCCGCGCGGCCCGGTCGGACCGGATCAGCCGCC